>CAIZKT010000284.1:0-3156 GCA_903933565.1 uncultured Victivallales bacterium
CATCTCATGCGACACGCCGAGTTTCTGCAACACCGGAATCTTCATGTGCCAGACTCCTCTGAAGAGTTGACCATGAAGTCATCATAAACGGTATTTCAGTAAATGCTAACTCCCTCAGCATTGGCTATGCGCGCCCCGGTCCTGCCCGCGCGGGCAGGGCTGGGCCTCTCCTTCTCCCTGAACAGATCACCCGAACCACTGGAGGACCCCACCGGACCCACACTGACGACACTCCGTCCCGAGACAACCCAGCCCACAGCAAGGAGACAGACAGATGGCAGACACCCCCACGAACCAACGGACTAAAGGCAGCGCCACCACCAAGGAGAGTCACATGGACGAGCACGGCATTGAAGAGGCATTCCAGGCCAAACTCACAGAGGAGCGGGCCAGGCTGGGCGGCAAGCGACCCAATGTTCTGGTCTGCGGTTACAGCGGCAGCGGCAAGACGGCACTGATCCAGGCGATCTGCGGCGATCTGGTGCCGGATGGGGCCATCGGCGATGGCAGTCCCGCGACGATGGGTTTCGACGAGTACGCCAACGAGCACATTCGCGTCTGGGATTCCAAGGGGATGGAACTGGGCGACGGCGAGTTGGAGTTCACCAGCGCCATGCGGCAGTTCGTCCGCGAGCGCCAGTCCGACTCGTGTGTCGACAACCACGTCCACATCGTCTGGTACACCATCCAGGCGCCGGGCGCCCGCATCACGGCCTGCGACCTCGACCTGATCCGCAATGTCTTCCCCTCCGGGAACGTCATCGTCGTCCTCACCAAGGCCGACATCGCCAGACCTGGGCAGATCGAGGCGATGAGCAAACGCCTGACCGAGGCCGGAGTAGACCCGCAACGTGTCATCGCCACCAGCGACCGGCGCGGGGGCGCGCAAGGCTGTCGGGGGCTGATGGAGCTCACCCACCGCATGCTTCCTGCCGCCTACCGGGACTCCTTCATGGAGGCTCAGCGGGTCGACCGGCATGCCTGCATTCAGGTTGTCGGCGAGCGGAAGAGGAAAGCCACCGCCATCATCGGGGCATCCGTCGCCTTGGCGACGGGCGTTGGGGCCACGCCGATCCCGGTTGCGGACGCGGCGGTGCTGATCCCCATCCAGACGGCCATGATCGCCAGCCTGGCTGCTCTGTACGGGCTGCGCAAGGAGGCGATCCAGCATGCGGTGCTCCCGTTCGTGGCCCGGGTGGTCGGCATCTACGCCGCCTCGTCGCTGCTGAAGCTCCTGCCTGTCCTGGGCAGCATCGTCAACGCAGCGGTGGCCGGGAGCATCACCGGAGCTTTGGGTTGGTACACGCAGATGCAGTTCGAGGCGATCGCTCTCGCCAAGATCACCGGGGAGCCCATGCCGGAACTCAAGTTCGATATCGAGACCTTCAAGCAGTCCTATCGCGACCACCGCAAACGGGCAGCGTAACCCGTAAGGAGGCCCCATGCGCCCTGACTCAACCCGTGCGGGTCCCTATCTGCTGCCTGACTACCGTGCCGTGATGGAAGCGTTCGCCAACTACGTCGCAGTCCAGCGGCCCCTGGTGCAGTCGCCCGAGGACACGGCACGACTGATGCGACCGGTACTGACCCCCTGCGAGCAGGAGCAGATACATGCGCTGCTGCTCGACGCGAAGAACGGACTCATCGCGGATGCTCTCCTGACGACGGGCCTGGCGGACCGGACCCAGATAGCCCCTCGCGAGGCGTTCCGCCAAGCCATCCGTGAGAACTGCTCGCGGATCCTGTTGGTACACAATCACCCCAGCGGCGACCCTACCCCCAGCGCCCAAGACATCGCCGCCACCCGGCAACTCGTCGAAGCCGGGAAGATCATCGGCATCGAGATCCTGGACCACGTAGTCCTCGGCACTCGCACGGACACTCGTCTCAAGGACTTCGTGAGTTTCCGCCAGGAGAACCTGCTCTGAGCCTGGCATCCCGCAGTCATCCCACCATCACCAAGGAGATCCTGTCCCCATGCAGCTCACCCTATCACAGAGCCATCTGCAGCGTCTGACGCGCGGCCTCGCCAAGATCATCCCCGCCCGTGGCTCGACCCTGCCCGTCTTGGATCAGGTGCGGTTCCGGCGTATCGGTCAGAATGACGCCGAGGTTACGGCCACCAACCTGGAAGAGACCCTCACGCTCGCGCTCCCCGGCACTGCCACCGCCGACAGCGGTCCCGACGTGTTCCTCTGTCCCATCGACGAACTGCGTCACCTGGCCAAAGGCATGGGCCGGGGCGATGCGGCTCTGCTCGCAGCGCTGCCCGGCGAGCCCCCGCGACTCGACCTCATCCTGCAAGTCAGCGGCCGGGACATCCGCAGCCGGGTCGATCTCATGCCGGTCGCTGAGTTTCCCGAGACCCTGGTTCCCATGGCCACCGTACCGGCCGACGTGGGCGCCTTCCTGAAGGCGTTCCGCACCGCTCTGCCGTTCGCTTCGGACGATCCGACGCGGGCGGTGACCAATGGCGTCTTCTGGCATGAGGAAGCCCGCTCGCTTGCGGCCACCGATGGCCGACGTCTGAGTGTGCTGCAGCTCGACGGGCTCTCGCTGGGACAGGACATCATCCTGCCACCCTCGAAGCTTCTGGCCAACGGTGTCCTCGACGGCGCCGACGGCACCCTCGGCGTTGCCCTGGTCGCCGAGCGTACGTACCTCGACATCACCTGCGGCCCCTGGCATTATCAGGCCCGCGGTGTGGACGGCCAGTACCCGAACTACCGCGTGGTGATCCCCGCGGATGTGGGCCAGTTTGTGGCCACCATCGAGATCGCGGCGGCAGACCTGGCGCTGGTGCGCTCTGCCATCCCGCGCCTGACGGACAAGAATGGCGTTGTGGTTCACCTCTGCGCGGTCCCCGGTGGGGCGCCGTTTCTGGTGAGTGCCAGCGCAGACACCGGCGGCGGACGTGCCCATGTCGAGCTCGCCAACAGCCGCTGTCGCACCGAGGCGCTGCAGGTTCAGGCAGTCAACGGCAGCTACTTGCTCGAATGCCTGGAAGCCGGGTTCATGACCCTGCGCCTGCCCCCGGACTGCTCGCCCTGGCTGTGTACCGGCGAGCGTCCCGGACTCCACTGCCTGATGCCCATGAACGAACAGAACCAGGATGTCGCGGCCTTCGTGGCCGGACGTCTCAACCCGGGAGAACAC
>CAIZKT010000285.1:0-7995 GCA_903933565.1 uncultured Victivallales bacterium
GGCGTCTGAGGCATCTCGGGAACATCGTCGGCCGCTTCAGGCTGAGTGTTGAGCAGGACTTCCGCCAGGACGTTAGCACAATAGGAACACTCGACGCAGGCACCGGAGCAGGAACTGGTATGCTCGAACCAATCCGCGGGCAGCGCGGTGCTGTCGAGGATAAAGGGCGCGAAGGCGGGACCAAAGCCAGGTTCAAAGAGGTCAAGCAGGTTGCCGCGGTAGCGGCCGCTGCTGTAAGCCTGGATGACGAGGCGCGGGTTCGCATGCATGCGGGTGGCCAGTTTGATGCCGTCGACAAGTCCCTCATAGCGGGGCACGTCTTCGGGCCGGATCCAGGTGGACTGGAGCACGGCAGGCCAGTTTTGGCGTTGCCCGTAGAGGTGCCAGCAGACGTGCGGAGTCCAGCCCGGGATGTTGGCCGTCTCGTCGATCTCAACTTCGTGAGCCACCAGGTTATCGTGGAATGTCTGTCCCGGGCAGTTCCGCAGGCAGCCGCTGTTGGCCAGGAGGAACAACCGTTTGCCGTGGGCGTCGGCCCAGCGGCGCAGAGCGCCGACGGCAACTAGACTGCGCTGGACGTCGCGCTGGACGCAGAAGCTGGTAAAGAGGCCCGCAACGTACTGCATGGCCTGGGCCGTGCCAATGCGCAGGTTAGCCGAGGCGCGGACATCGATGGCTGGAAAATGGTGTCTGACCGTGCGCGCCACAGCCAGGGAGGCGGTGGTCACCGTGTCCACCCCGCCAACCTGGTCGTGCAGGTGCGTCAGGAGCGACCCCACCTGGTTCTCGAGGTAGCGACTGACCGCCTTGCCGCCGTAGCAGTTGGCGTTGAGCAGCAGGTTCAGCCTTAGGCCCATTTGGCGGAGGGCGACGAGATCAGCCTCAAGGTTCGCCTGGGCGCTCCAGTCGGTGAGGCCGCGCGACTCACTAAGGGAGGCCCGGCCGGAAGGCCCATGGACCCAGGGGAAATAGACTTCGTCGAGGTGCTCACGGTAGTCCCGGACAAGGTCAACAAAGCGCTCGCCAGAGGCGCCCGCAAGCTGATACCCAACGGCATACTTCATGCTTCAATCATACTGTGAAGTCAGTCGGCGGTCAAGGTCTTGGTCCGGGTGGGCATGGCTTGTTTCGAGGTACCGGACGAGGTTGTCATAGAGTTGCGTGCCGCAACCACCACATAGGGCATTCCGGGCCGAGTGGAACGAGCCAGCCCTTCGAGGCTGACAGCGGGACCCCGCACCACGGGGCTAGCAGCGGCGTAGGCAAGCGGCGCCTGGCAGTGGCCAGCCGGTGCGCCGGCGCTCAGCGCGGGACCGCGCCCGCCGTCTCGAGGCGACGGGCGATGGTCTCGCGCTGGGCCGTAAGGACGGCCGGATCGCGGCAGAACTGGGTCAAGCTCGTGGTGACCGGCAGGCAGGCTGTCCGGGCGGCCTCCACGCCGGCGGCAGACTGGCCCAGGAGCCACAGATATTCGTAGTCTTCCAGGCCGTCCCGGAGGTTCGCCAGACGGATGGAGCCCAAGGGTCCCGCGACCCCCGCATAGAGCAGCTCGCCATCGCCATGTAGACGTTCCCAGTCGCTGCCCGGCGCGCCGGTGGTAATGCTCCACTGCAGCAGCGGGCCGGCCGCGGGATCGATGGGTTGGTCGTTGTTTCGGCGCTCCCAGATATTCAAGCCCCAGTAGAGGAAGCCGTCCAGTTTCTGGTGGTAGGCCTGCCACCAGATCAGGCGGGCCTCGATGAGCGGATCGTCGGCCAGCCAGTTGGCGTAGGGGTAACGCGGCCCCATGCAGATGTACGACCACACCTGCAAGCCCGCCGCACGGCACGCTTCCGCCTGCTCGAAGCGGTAGACCGAGCTCACGGGACAGTTCCAGTCCACCCGCAGATCGCGCATGACCACCGGGTCTTGCGGCACATAGGCGGTCGTGAGCGTGGGAATCTCCGGGTAGCGCTCCTTGACCATGCCGAAGTACTCCCGGATGATCGGGAAGAACTCCTTGCCCCGCTCGTCGAAGGTGTAGATGTACGCCCGGCCCGCCAGCCCCTCTCGCCGCAGGGTCGCGACATAGGGGTCCAGACGCTCGAACAGGCGCTGCTTGAACGCCGGCGTGTAGACCTTCTCCGGGCTCCAGCAGACCCAGATGCGAGCACCGCGCTCCTCGACCAGGTTCAGCAGGTTGAACGCATTCAGGCCGCGGTCGCGGTAGTGGTGCAGGTCCTCGAGCGCCGGCGGGGCGGTACGGGAGATGTCATCAGGATTCAGGCGGTGCCGCAGAACGAAGTCGCCATAGGCCTGTCGCAGGGCGGGGGTGAGGGGCTTGCCGTAGAGCTTCTCGAGGTAACCGTCCATGAGCGCAAAGGCGGTCTTGAGATGCCCCTGGGTTGGCAAGGTCAGGCCATAGACCGTGAGGTGCACCGCCACCTCCGTGGCTGGCTGCCCTGGCGGACGGATGGTCACGGTCCCCGTATACTCGCCGGCCGGAGTTCCCGGTGGAGCGTAGACCGTCACCCACAGCGGTTGCGCAAACCCGGCTGGGATCGAGACGCTCTCAACCGGCAGCAGCGGGTCTGGCCACCATCCCGCCACCGCCTCCGGGTAGGCCGGGTGGGGCCAGACCTTCTCGATCCTGACGTAGCCAACCTGCTGCCATTCGATGTGGTCCTTCCCAATCCGACTCTTGCCGTCTGCTGATACCAGCTCGCTAACCTCCACCCGCAGGTTGCGGAGTTCGCCCCCGGCCAGCGGCAGAACCACCACCTGAAAACTCTCGTACTCATTTGCTGCCAAGGTAATGCGTGCCTCGGTACGAACTGGCGTAGTCTCGGGCAACGAGGTGGGCAGGACGCGCCGCATGCTGCTCTCGGTCCAGACGGCATAGGCGCGCGCCGCGGGGTTGGCGTCCAGGGCCAGCGGATAGACCTTTTCGAGAGTCTCACCGCGCAGGCTGTCCTTGGCCACCACGCGCAGGGTGTCAATCCGCGGAACCGGGCCCGCCCCGAGCGCCGCCCGCCAATCCACTCGTACCGGCATGCTCGCCGCCGCGGTCTCGAACACGGTCCCCTGCGGGCCGCTGACCGTCGCCGTCCAGGCGGCCGGTAGGCTGGTGTTGCCCGAATACAGCAAGCTCGCCCCGCCGTAGGCCCCGGCCCACAGCCGCTCGTGCCGGAACGCAAAGGGCGTTAACTCGACCCGAATATCGTCGAACCAGGCGGTCCCCTTCGCCTGGCGGAAGAGGACATGCACCTCGATGGTCTTGACCGGCTTACTGACATCAAAGAGCCATTCGCTGTACTGCCAATCGTGCGTTCCGGGCTCGAATCGCGCGATCTGGCCCCAGAGCGGGGTCCCGTCGGCGTAGTGGAGATCGAGGAAGACATCGAAGTCCCGCGCCACGTCGGCGTTCTCCGCCTTGGCCCAGCCGGACACTCGGAAGGGATGCTGCAGGGGCGGGTCGAAGGTGATCACCTGCCGGGCGCCGTGGGTGTCGGTCAGGGTTGTGCCGACGCAGCGCAGCGACGCCGCACCGGAATGCGCCACCGTATCATCGATGGTAAACCCCTTCCCCATCTCCTGCCAAGAGGCTGCGCCCGCCTCGAATCCCGCATTGACGACCAGGTTTTCGCCGCGCTGCGGCGGCGCCGCACGTACCACCCCGGCCAGGCAGACCAGCGCCAGCGCGGTCACTCGTAGCCAGATTTGCATCGTCGTCCTCCTTGTATGTTCAGAGTTCAGAGTTCAGGGTTCAGAGTTCAGGGTTCAGGGTTCAGGGTTCAGCCGGGCCCCCGGCTGGGTGCCGGGCATACCGGAATGAGACTTCTAGCCTGCGCCACGAGGCGTACGTAGTCGAGGCTTTAGCCGGTTTCTCGCCCCCCATTGAGCCCGCCTCCTGTGAAACTCAACCTCGGCCGCGCGGGGGGCTCGGCTTGCGCGGTTACGTCTACACACGTTCGACTCCTGGGTATGGGGGAGCATGCGCCTGCGTTGGCATCTGACTTGTCTCCTGTGCGGGATAGCCGCCGACGGCGGCGGCTTCACCAGTGAACGATCCATGAGCGCAGGCAGCCATGCTAAAGGACGGGGAAGCCCGGAACCGGGCATCACCAGTGGCGGATCGGCTTTGTTGCATGCTCCCGAAACAGGTTCTGTGTTGTCGAGCGTGTCATTCATGCGCGAACACCGGTCAGGTTACGGCAGGGGCTTCGGCGGGGACCAGATCCATCCCCATCTGTCGGGCTCGGCGCTGGAGATTGCAGATCGTGCGTTCTCGCAGGCGCTGGTCGTATTGCTGCGCCTCGATCTGGCGGTACTCGGTGTGTGTCGACAGAACATGGTAGTAGATGAGCGCCAGCTTGTGCGCCGTGGCCTTGACGGCCGGGGCGGCTCCGATCCGTACGCGCATGCGTCGGTAGAAGCTCCCCAGCCAGGACTGGCTGTTCTTTAGACTGCTCGCGGCCTGTCGGAATATCTGCGCGGCACGGTTCGAGGCGTGCCGTCGACCCTGGCCGATGACCCGCCCGCCGCTGACTTTCGGCGACGGACAGAGGTCAAGCCAGGAGGCGAAGTGCTTGTGTGTCTGCCAGCGACTCATGTCCAGCCCCGTCTCCGAGATCAGCCCTTGGGCGCTGAGTTCTCCGATTCCCGGGATGCGGGTCAGATCCACGCCGGCAAGCCGGTACAGATGGGTCTGCACGTCATACTCGGGCACGTTTCCTGCTTTCCGCTTCCGCGTTTCGGCCGACGCGGCAGGCAGGGCTGTATCGGCACGTCCGGCAGCCTTTTCCAGTTCGCTGGTGTAGCGCTCTACCTCTCGGTCGCAGTCCTGGATCTGCTCCAGGAAGAAACGGTAGGCCGCCAGCGCCTGCCGCAGCACGAACAGGTGTTCGGGCCGGTAGTCGCCCTGCAGACACCTGGCTATCTGTTCCGGGCTCTTGCGTACCCGGGGGTCGGCCATCTGCGCCAGAGTCGCCGGATCGTGCTGACCGGCAACGATCGCATCCATGATCCGCGTCCCGCTCACTCCGGTCACATCCGACACCGCCGCGTCCAGTTGCACGTTCATCTTCCGCATCGCCTTCTGCATACGCTGGATCTGGGCGGACTGCTCCTGAATCAGGGTGGCACGGTGCCGCATACAGGTCCGCAGTCGGCAGATCTCCGCGGTCGGCCGGAACGAGGCCGACAGCAGCCCGCAAGCGTGCAACTTCTGCAGCCACCGGCAGTCCAGGCGGTCGGTCTTGCGCCTGCCGGGCACATTCTTCACGTGCCGGGCGTTCACCAGGCAGGCATCCAGGCCGTGGTTCTCCAGAACCTGGAACAGCGGGATCCAGTAGACCGATGTGGACTCCAACGCCACCGTCTTCACCCCACGCTGCAGCAGCCACGCCGCGAGGGCTTCCAGTTCCATCGTGTCCGTCCCGAACTTGCGCACTCGCTCCTGTTCGTTCTCTCCCGGCACGCACACCCACATCTCCAAGGCACCCACGTCGATGCCGGCGGCAGCGGGGTTGATGACCTCGAACAGCCCTTCCTTCGCCTGACCCCTGGCCGCTACCTTCTTTCCGTGGCATGTTCCCATCGCGGGGACTCCTGTTGTGGCTCCGGTTACGTGGCAACGAAAACCGTAGTCCGCAGACAGGAGTACCGCACTTACTGCAAGAGTTTCATTCTGACATGATCGGGCGCCCGCAAGCGCCCTGCGGGGGCTGAAGGCTCGACTACGTACCCGCGCCGCGACCGGCCGGCGCCTTCCTCTTACCTCCAGACCGCCTTGACCACGGTCCAGATCTCGGCCAGGGTCAGCTTCACCCGCAGGACGGACTGCTCCAGGGTCCAGTTCACCCGTTTGCCGCCGGCGCTGACCCTCTTGGGCACGCGGCCGGGCGGAATCCGCACCTCGAGTGTAACCGGGAAATGAGGCAGCTGGGCAAAGGTGCGCGCGGTGCGCTGGCTGAGGCCAATCTGCTCGCCGCCGTGGTTGATCAGGAATACCCACGTGGCCCGCTCGCTCACATGGGGCACTGCCTCGACGTTGCCCGCATCCGAGATCACGCGCGCCGTCGGGCAGGGGAGCAGGCGTTCCATGAGCCCGCGCAGCCAATCGGCCTGCCAATAGTTCGCCTTGTGGTAGTAGTCGCTGCCGATCGGGGCTTCCAGATACCACACCTCGCCGCGGCCGAGTTGCCGGCGGGTCAACGCCGACACCGAACTGGGCGCAAAGGAGGCTGGGCCTGTCGCGTGTCCGAAACGCATGCCGAAGCTGCAATCGTAGGGCTGAATCGCCGGCAGCACCGTCTCGGCCCCGGCCAACGCCAGGCGGTGGAAAGGACCGTGAACCAGCACGGGGCTCTTCTCCGCGTCCGCTTGCCACAGCGGCAGATAGATATGATCCTGCCAGGGCGCTGCCTCGCGCGTTACCCCGAGCCAATCGAGGGACAGTCCACCGTCAGCCGCCGCGGGTATGCGACCCGTAACCAGCAAGCGCCCGCCGGCTTCGACAAAGCGCCGCAGCGCGACCGCCGCGCTGGCCGAAAGCGCCCGCAGTTCGCTCAGAATCACCACCCGGGCCTTGGCCAGGTGCTTCTCCAAAAAGTCCTCCGGAGCGATGGCCATGGGGTACCCCGCATCCAGCAGCAGCCGGTGCATGCCCTCCAGCGGAATCAGCCCCGAATGGTCTGCCGCAAAGCCCCGTAGGTCCGGCCCGCCGTACTGCGCCATGGGGCCGTTCACCAGCAGGACCTCGTTCGGCTGCACCGCATCCTCATCGGGGTAGGCCGCCGCGACGCGCCGCTGCACCTCGCCCATATAATGGATAGCGCGCACGCTCATGGGGTCCAGGCGGTTGGTGGGATGCAAGCGGTCGCCCAGGTAGGGTTTGCAGCCGTGCGCCCAGATCGTCACCCCGGTCTGTTCCAGGCCGGCCAAGGGCCGCGGCGCCCAATCGCCCCAGCCGTGGTTGATGAGAGTATACATCACATCACAGGGCAGCTCGGCGGTCTTGCCATAGGACGAGTGGAACGACGCTTGCAGCGATTGCGGCCCCGTGGTCGAGTAGTCGCAGGTCAGGCAGGTCACCCCGGCTGGCATGCGCTCCGGGAAGCGGACCGTGCCGACCCAGTTGAAGCCGACCTTCAGCCCCGGCCGCCGCGCCAGGATGTACTGCCCCACCTGCCCCACGACCCGCCAGGCGCGCTGGCGGCGGAAGGCGCCGTAGCGCCCCCAGTCAGGGTCGGTCGGCCCCAGCGGTATGGCCCGGCCGCACTCGCGCTGGAACTCCTCCTGGCAGTACCGGCAATGGCAGATCCCCATAGCGCCCATGGTGTCGAAGAAGAACCCGTCCACAGCGTAGCCGTCGAGGATTTCCTGGATCATGGGCAGCATGAAATCGTCGATGTAGGGCGTGTAGGGACAGGTCGCCACGAAGTGATCCGGGGTGATGTGGGGTCCGGCCTTCGGGTCCCCGACCTGGGCCCATTCCGGGTGCCGCCGTCCCGCCTCGCCATCGATGCCGAAGCTGATATACGCCAGCACGCGGACACCCCGTGCCTTGCAGGCCCGCAGCACCTCGCCGAAGGCGTCGCCCGGCATCAGCGGGTGCGGATTGCCGACCCGACTCGGGTAGTAGGCGAAACCGGTGTGACACTTGGCGAAGGTGATGATCTCGTCCACCCCCGCCGCCGCGAGCGCCTCGGCCATGCCGGCCACGTCGGGGTCATGGTTGATCCGAATGCTCTTGTGACTGTGGAAATCGAAGTGCCAGGCAAGCCGTTCCATCCGTACACCTCCACTCGTTCTGCACCGTGGTCTGCAAAGGTCGAAATATACTCTGCCGCGAGACCCGTGACGGACGGCGGGTAACCAGGCAAGGCGGTTTCAAGAAAGAGACCCCCGCTAGATCTGGCAGGCGTCTGCCATGACCCAGCTTGCCGCCCTGGAGCCCGCGATGCCAAGCCCGTTCCGGGCAGGTTCGCGGTATCCTCACCGGCCCTGGAGCCC
>CAIZKT010000286.1:0-23385 GCA_903933565.1 uncultured Victivallales bacterium
CGCAGTTGCACCTGAGTAGTTACGTATTGACCATGATATGCATACGCTAGGCGTCCAAACCTTGGTCCACCATTCCTGCCGAAACCCACGTGTGGTACCGGGCTTTGGGACCGGGAGTAGCATGGGCGTCCATTCCATGGTGTAACGCCACCTTAGATAGCAATGTGGAGCTAAAAGTCGAGGGTTGACCCCAAATAATTCACGCGGCGAGCAGCGCCTGATTTGCATCCTTTTGGCCTGGCCGGTATGGTTCGCGCCTGGCCGTTTCTGTGCGGGGTTCCATCTGCTGCCGAGGGTGTGCTTTCATGAGTGACTGTTCGTTGGCTGCGCATCTTGCCCACCATGGGATCAGCGAGGCGCAGGCGCAAAAATTAGCGCGCGAGGTAGAGAACACTCTGCCTGACGCAAGCGCAGCGCGGCGTTGGCGCGAGCTTGTGGCTCGCGTACTCGATCGGGCCCTGCCGTTCGAGGTGCAGCGCGTCATTTTCCGTCACGTCTACCGCGACTGGCCGACGGCGACGCAGGGCCCACCGCCCGCCTGGCTGCCGGCGGACGACGCCTTCGCCACCAGCAACCTGGGCCAACTGGCGCGGGAAAGGGGCCTGGCCGACTACGCGGCGCTGCACGCCTGGTCGGTGGCCTGCCGAGCCGAGTTCTGGGAGAGTATGATTCGGCGCCTGGGCATCGTCTTCGCGCGACCTCCGGTCGGTCCGGCGGACCTCACCGACCCGCGCTTTCCCGACTGGCTGCCCGGGGCGCGGCTGAACCTTGCCGCGAGCTGTTTCCGCGCGCCGCGTTCGGCCACGGCCATCATCTACCAGGCGGCAGGAGAGTCGGCCAGCCGGACTTCTTACGGCGACCTCGATGACCTCAGCAACCGCGTGGCCAACGGCCTGCGCCGGGCGGGCTTCAAGGTCGGCGCCGCGATCGCGGTGGCCATGCCGATGGGGGTGGAGGCGGTGGCTATCTACCTGGGCATCGTCAAGGCGGGCGGCTGTGTGGTCGCCCTGGCCGACACCTTTTCGGCGGCCGAGACCGCGGCCCGGCTGCGGCTCGGCGGCGCGGTGGCCGTTTTCACCCAGGAGCACTGGACGACCTCGCCCGTGGAAGAGAAGCTGTACAGCAAGCTCAAAGTGGCGCAGGCGCCGCGTGCCGTAGTCCTGCCGGGGCCGGGTCGGCAGGCGCCTGCCGAGCTGCGGGTAGGCGACCTGGCCTGGGCCGAGTTCCTCTCCGACAACCCGCGCTTTGAGCCGGTACCCATGCTGCCGGAAGCCATGAGCAACATCCTCTTTTCCTCGGGCACCACCGCGGATCCGAAGGCCATTCCGTGGACCCATACCACGCCCATCCGGGCGGCCGCTGACGCCTGGCTGCACCACGACCTCCGGGCCAGCGACGTGGTTGCCTGGCCAACCAGCCTGGGCTGGATGATGGGCCCCTGGCTGATCTATGCCACCCTGATCAACGGCGCTACCATGGCCATCTACGGCGGCAATCCCGCCACCCGCGGCATGGGCCACTTCGTCGAGACCGCCGGGGTCACCGTCTTGGGCGTGGTGCCGACGCTGGTGCGCAGTTGGCGCCTGACCCATTGCGTCGCGGCCTGCGATTGGAGCCGCATCCGGGCCTTCAGCTCCACCGGCGAGTGCTCCAATGCCGACGACATGCTGTACCTGATGTACCTGGCCGGTTGGAAGCCGGTCATCGAGTACTGCGGCGGCACGGAGATCGGCGGCGGCTACATCACCGGCACGCTGGTGCAGCCCGCGGCGCCAGCCACCTTTACCACCCCCAGCCTGGGACTGGACATTGTCATCCTTGATGAGGCTGGCAAGCCTGCCGACAACGGGGAACTCTTCATCGTCCCCCCCTCGATCGGGCTCTCCCGGGAACTCCTCAACCATGACCACGACGAGGTCTACCACCAGGACACCCCGCCTGGTCCCCGCGGCGAACTCCTGCGGCGGCATGGCGACCAGATGGAGGCGTTGCCGGGGGGCCGGTATCGTTCGCATGGGCGCGCCGACGACACCATGAATCTCAAGGGCATCAAGGTCAGTTCGGCTGAACTTGAGCGCGCCTGCGGACAGGTCGAGTGGGTGCGCGAGAGCGCCGCCATCGCGGTCAGCTCTCACGGCGAAGGTCCGAGCGAGCTGGTCGTCTACGTGGTCCTCCGGCCCGGCGTCGAGGTCGCCCTGCCAAAACTCAAGAATGCCCTGCAAACAGCCCTGCGCGAGCACCTCAGTTCGGTGTTCAAGATCCACGCTGTGCGCGTGGTCGAGGGCTTGCCACGCACCGCTTCGAACAAGGTGATGCGGCGCAGCCTGCGGGCGCGTTACCAGGCGGAACAGGACAAGCCGTCATGAGCGAGATCAGGACGGTTGCCGTGGTGGGCGCCGGGACCGTCGGCGCCGGCTGGGCCGCGTGGTTCGCCCTGCACGGCATGGAGGTCCGCGTCTACGATGCCCATGAGCCGACGCGCCGAACGGTGGCGGCGACGGTGCGTGGGCACCTGCAGCGCCTGGTAGACCTGGGCCTGGCCGACCCGGCCCCGGTCGCCGCGGCTCAGTTGCGGGTGGTGGAGAGCCTCGAAGAGGCCGCCAGCGGCGCCGATTTGGTGCAGGAATCCGTGCTGGAGACCTATGAGGCGAAGAAGGCCGTGTTCCGGGGGTTGGATGCCTGCACCCCGCCGGACACCCTCCTGGCCAGCAGCTCGTCGGGCCTGCTGATCTCGGAAATCCAGCCGGTGATGGGTCACCCGGAACGGGCCTTGATGGTTCACCCCTTCAACCCGCCCTATCTGATTCCCCTGGTCGAACTGGTGGGCGGACCGGCGACCTCGCCGGAGACGATCGAGCGCGCCCGGCGCTTTTTCAGCGCGCACGGCAAGGAGCCCGTGGTGCTGCATAGGGAGATTCCCGGGCATCTGGCGAACCGGCTGGCGGCGGCGCTCTGGCGGGAGGCGATCGAGCTGGTCGCCCAGGGGGTGGCCACGGTGGAAGACGTTGACACCGCCCTGCGCGCCGGCCCGGGGCTGCGCTGGGCGGTCATGGGGCAGCACATGATCTACCACCTCGGCGGCGGCCAGGGTGGCTATGCTTACTTCATCGACCATATCGGCAAGGCCTTCGAGCAATACTGGCAGACCATGCCGACCTGGTCCGCCATTCCCGCCGAGGCCCGCCAGGCCATCGTGGCCGGGGTTGAAGCCGCCAGCCACGGCCGAACCCTGCCCGAACTGGCAGAGGAACGCGATCGCAAACTGGCCGCGGTGCTGAAGGCGCTGCGGAGTGCCTGAGGCGCCGGCCGCGGGGGCTCAGAGTGACGCGAGTTCCGGAAGGGCCCCGGCGCGCACGGCGGCGGTGTCAAGGTCGGCGGTCAGGCCCGCGAGATGGTTGAGCATGGTGCAGCTCCGCGTTGCACCGTCACCCGCCCCACGGGCCGCCAGATCGCGGGGTCGGTGGAACGGAAGACGGCGGTGGTGGGGATGCCGAGGGCGGCAGCCAGGTGGGTGACGCCGGTATCTGCCCCGATGAAGGCCGCCGCCTCGGCCTCCAGGCGCCGCCGGAGTTCGCCCAGCGTCGGGCAGATGAGCGCCTCGAAAGACAGGCTGCGGTCTCTGAATGCGGCCCGCACCGGCTCGAGCTGCGCCAGGTCAGCCTCGCCGAAGGAGACCACCAGCCGCCCGCCCCAGCGCGCCGACTGGCGCTGGGCGGTCTCCGCCAGCCACGCAGCGGGCAGAGTCTTGGCTGGGCTGCCGCTGCCAGCGTGCAGCCAGAGGCCTTGGCCAGCTCCTTCGCGGCGGGGCATCACCGGGGTGTCCAGTACGTCCACCGGCGGCTCCAGGCCGGCTTCCTGGAAGAAGCGCAGGACGATATGGGGCGGGGCGCTGGGACGGGGATCGTGCCAGACCAGGCGCACCGCCCCGACCCGCAGTGCATTTCGCACCAGGGCCAGGTCGGGTCGCATGAAGGCATGCACCGTGGTCCCGCGCAGGCACGGCTCCAGCGCCTCGGGCAGGTCGGAGGAGTCGGCAAACATCCGCGCCGCCGCGGCGCTGTCGAGGTCGACAAAAGGCAGGTCCGCCAAAGCAGCAGGCAGAAGCGCCCGGTAGACGCCGCGAGTGCAGAGCGCCAGAAAGCCGCGCGGTTGCAGTTCGCCCAGCAATGGCAGGGTCAGGATGAAGTCGCCAAGCGCTCCGAGAATGAGGGCGGCATTTCGCTCACCGGTCATAAAATCTCTTGCTTTTGGTGGCGGCGGCAAGGATACTCTCACAGGGCAGGAAATGTGACCGCTGGCTCTGACGGGCGCAAGCTCGGACGGCGGTTTCTGCCACCCCACATCGCTCGTGGTTCCCTCGCCTCGGGCGCCATCCTGGCGGTAGGTTCTGCACCATGAGATTAAACGGCACCTTCCGTATCAGCTTGCTGGCCGTGGCGGTGACTCTGTGGGTTGCCCTTTCCGGCGCCAGTGCCGCCGAGGAACTCCAGCGTCTCGACGGCGTCAGCCTGGTGGCGCACGCGGCCAACGACGGGGACAGTTTCCACGTCCGGGCGGGCGCCGACGAGCTGACGTTGCGGCTGTACTTCGTCGATTGCTGCGAGACGGCGGCGGGCACGGAGAACGACGCCCGGCGTGTCCGCGAACAGATGCGTTACTTCGGCCTTCCGGATGCCCCGCGGACACTGCACTTCGGAACGCTGGCCAAGGAGTTTACCACCAAGGCCTTGTCCCAGCCGTTTACGGTCCGCACCGCCTACGCCCGGGCACTGGGCCGGTCCGCCACGCCGCGGGTGTATGCGATGGTCACCACCGCTACCGGCGAGGACCTGGCGGCGCTGCTGGTGAAGAATGGCCTGGCCCGCGCCTTTGGCGTCGGCCGAGCGCTGGCGGACGGCGTCTCTCGAGACGAACAGGCTGAACGGCTGCGCGACCTGGAGGCCGCCGCCATGCTGAAGCGGGCCGGAGTCTGGGCCGAGACGAACGCCGAGCACCTCGGCCAGCTGCGCGCCCAGGAACGCGAAGAGGAGCGCGAACTCGATGCCTACATGGGCCGCCCACCGACGTCGCCGGCCGGTGACGCCGAGACCCCGGTCCTGGACCTCAACCACGCCACACGGGAGCAACTGGGTGCGGTCCCGGGGCTGCGGGCGGAGTGGGTCGGTCCGATCATCGCCGGCCGCCCCTACGCACGGCTGGATGACCTGCGCAAGGTCAAGGGAATCGGGCCGAAGACCGTGGAGAAGCTGCGGGAACACCTGACCGTCGGCGCCACCCCATAAGCGCCGGGCCGGAGACAGGTTTGGCGGAGAGCGCCTGCTGCCCTCGCCTCCGTCGACGCGCGCGGCGCGCTTCAGGTCAGCCCACCGGCGCGCCGCTGGCGATCTCACCGTCGACCGTGAGCAAGTGCAGGCGGTCGGCCTGTTTGGCAGCCAGCAACATCCCGTTTGACTCGACCCCAAAGAGGGTAGCCGGTTTGAGATTGGCCACGACGATCACCGACCGACCGATCAGGGTCGCGGGATCGTAGAAGCGGGCGATCCCCGCGACGATCTGCCGCGTTTCCGCGCCAACCTCGAGGGTCAGCTTCAACAGCCGGTCCGAGCCCGCGATCCTCTCGGCGGTCTGGACCCTGGCCACCCGCAGATGAACGCGACTGACGTCAGCAATGCCGATCAGGGCGATCCCTTCCGGCACGGCCGGGGCCACAACCGCCGGAGCGGTCGGTGGCAGCGGAGTCGGCGTCACTACCGGCACCGCCACTGGCGGCGCTACCGGCATCGCCTCGATGCGCGGGAAGAGAGCGTCGAGGTCGGCCACCGCAGCCCCGGCGCTGAGCCCGCCCCAGCGCGACAACCCCTCAAGAGCCGGAGCGGCCGCCGCCGCGCCCAGACCGAGAGCACGGCGCAGTTCGGCCATCTTGCCGGGCATGACCGGCAGCAACAGCCCCGAGACAATACGCAGACACTCGGCGGCGTGGTAGAGCACCCGCGACAGCGCCACGGTGTCGCCCGCCTTCGCCAGGCTCCACGGTTTGAGACGGTCGAAATAGCGGTTGCCCGCCCGCACCGCCGCCATGACCCCGGCAACGCCGCGGTCAAGCTGGAGCGCCCGCAGCCGGCCCTGCATGTCCCCAACCGCGCCCAGCGTGGCTTCCACCAGTTCCCGCTCGTCCGGACCCGGTTCGGACGCCACGGGCATGACGCCGCCGAGGTTCCGCCGGATCATCTTGATTATACGGCTCGCCAGATTGCCCAGATCGTTCGCCAGATCGGCGTTGTAGCGCGTTACAAAGGCGTCTTCGGTGAAACTGGCATCCTGTCCCAGGCTCATCTCGGCCATCAGGAAGTAGCGGAAAGCGTCGACTCCGTACGCCGCCACCATGTCCATCGGATCGATGACGTTGCCCAGCGACTTACTCATCTTGTCACGCCCGACCAGCCACCAGCCATGCGCGAAGACCGTGGTCGGCATCTCCACGCCCATGGCTTTGAGCATCGTGGGCCAGTAGACCGTGTGCGTAGTGAGAATATCCTTGCCGATCAGGTGGACCGTGGCCGGCCACCAGCGCGCAAACCGCGCCGCGTCGGAGCCGTAGCCCACCGCACTGATGTAGTTCACCAGGGCGTCAAACCACACGTAGGTCACATAATCCTGGTCAAACGGCAGCTCGATGCCCCAGTTCAGTCGACTCTTCGGGCGACTGATGCACAGGTCATTCAGAGGCTGGCGCAGGAAGCCCAGCGTTTCCTGGCGGCGGTGCTCCGGCTGGATGAAGCCGGGGTGGGTCTCGATGTAGTCCACCAGCCACGACTGGTAGGCACTCATACGGAAGAAATAGCTCTTCTCGACCAGATGCTCCACCGCTCGCTGACAGTCCGGACATTTCGCCTCGACCAGGTCTTTCTCCAGGAAGAAGCGCTCGCAGGGCACACAGTACCAGCCAGCATACTCAGCGGCGTAGATCTCCCCGCGCTCATACAGGCCTTGCAGGCTTTGCCGCACGATGGCCTTGTGACGCTCCTCCGTAGTCCGGATGAAGTCATCATGCGTGATCTCCAAGCGCTGCCAAAGCTGCTGGAAGCGCACCACGGTCTGGTCGCACTGTTCCTGGGGCGTGATGCCATTGAGTTGGGCGGCCCGCTGCACCTTCTGACCGTGTTCGTCAGTGCCGGTCAGGAAATGCGTCGGCACGCCCAGCAGACGATGGTAGCGTGCCAGCACGTCGGCCAAGATCGTCGTGTAGGCGTGGCTGATGTGCGGCTTGTCGTTGACGTAGTAGATCGGGGTAGTGATGTAGAACTTCGGGCTACTCATGTGGCGGTGTCCACTCAGAGGGTGTGAGAAAAGGCGGGGTGAGGGTCAAGGGTTGAGAGAAGCCCCGCACGGCGATGGCGTGATTCGGGTGGTGACGGCGATGTCTTCACGGCTTCTCTAGACGACCGCCTGGCTGCCGACCTCGCGCTGCCAGAACAGCGCGATGGCCAGCACCACGAAGAAGCTGACCACCAGGAGGGCGTAGAGCGCTCCTAACGCCACATAACTGGGCGGGATGGGCCGTTTGGCCGCCAAGGCATCCGCCATCCAGAACAACTGCCAGTTGGGGAAGCAGGCATGGCAGAGCGAAGCCAGACGGCTGCCTGGGGTAGGAAAGGGAAGGCTGTAGGTGCCCCCGGCGGGTATGCGTGGCCGATGCATGGAACGCCGGAATACGTGCTCGGTAAACGAGCGGCGACCGCCTTTTTCCTGCGCAAACCGCGGCTCGTCAACCAGCCGCACCAGCTTCCAGGTCAGGGACTCCGTGCTGTAGCGCGCCAAATGCAGGGGCGGCGAGGCCAGGTCCTGGAGATTGCGGAACCAGTCTCCGCCGTCCCGCCATACCTCCGCGGGTTTGCTGCCCACCATGGGCGGCGTGGTAGGATCGTCTGCCGCGCTCCAGACGGTGAAGACACGTCCATCATCGACCCGTTCCGGCACCGCCCAGCGACCGACATCGAGAACCTCGCTGGGGACAAACGTGTAGGTCGACATCCACACCGGCCCGCCGCCGCGGGGCACGGTGTCCGACCAGGCCTCGCGAGCGTGCCGTCCGAACAGGTAGTCAGACATCAGCCCGGCCAGAAAAATCACCGTACACAAAAGCAGGTTACTCACCAAGGAAAAACGGGTTGATAGCGCCGTCGCCAGGCTCCCCATGGCCCACACCGAATACAGGATCAGCACGAGGGCCGGCACCGTCTCCATGGAAAAGCCCACCCGCTCCCCGGCAACCGGCAGGTAGTAGATGCCCACGGCCATCAACGGAAACAGTACCAACATAGTCAGCACCGCCGCCATCGGAAACGACGAGCGGGTGACGTAGTTATGGACGCCGGCGATGATCATCGACAAGGCCAGCACGCCGAAGTAGATGCCCATGGCCGTGTTGTCCAAGCGAAACTGGTCCTTGGCCACGCGCACGCTGATCAGGGCAGCCAGCGCACAAAGCAACCAGAAGACACTCAGCGCCGCCAGAATGCCCAGAATCTTGGCCACGATGAAGGCGGGACGCTTCACCGGCTTCGAGAGCAACAGCAGCGCCGTGCCGTTCTCGATCTCCCGGCTGATGGCATGACTGGCACAGAGCACGGCCATTAGCCAGCCGATCACCATGGTGGTCGCCATGGCGCTGTCAACGACCAGCTTGATCTGCTCCCGGAAGACGAACATCGTGAACACGGGAAAGATGCCGATCAGGCCGAGAGCCGTCAGCAACAGCAACAAGTAGATCGGCTCGCGAAGACTCTCGCGAAAGGTATTCTTGGCAATCTGGTAAAGCGAGGTTAGCACAGGACATGCTTCCGGTGGCAAAGGGCTCGTGCCAGGGACACAGGGATCACGGCTGGACCGGCGGCGCCGACGGGGGCCGTACCAGCGGTTCCGCAGGCGCGGCCAGGCCGATGGCGGCGGCGTCGAGCTTCTCGAAGTAACTACCGTAACGCTTAGCCAGACTCTTATCCTTGAGCAAGCTACCGAGCGCCTTGGCGTTGTCCAGCCAGTGACGGCTGTTCAACACCACGGTGGGAAAACGTCCCCGGACCTGATCAATGTAGGTGTGGGGCACAACGGTGGCATCGCCCAAAATGATGATGCGGCCCGGGTGCAGGTAGTCAACCCAGTCGGCATAACCTTCCGGCTCCAGAGCCATGGCTTCAGGAACACCCGAAGGCAGAAAGAACAACTGGTCACGGCCAAGACTTTCCGGACTGATGAGCAGAATGGGTTGCTGGGTCTGACCCTGAAATAACTCCGCCAGCAGACGGGACTTGGCGAAGTTGCCGGTGATCAGCAGCGTCTCGACCCGCCGCCCGCCAAACCACGTACGCCAGTCGGCCTGGGCGGCAACGCAGGCCACCATCACGACCCCCAGAACGAGATTGCGCCAGCCTTTCATGCCGTCAGCCCTTTCTTACCCCCGCACTGCCCCCATCCGGCAGGCCGCGGAATCCGGCGCGATAGCGCACCGCTGCACCAGATGACACCGTTTACCTTAGCCGCTATACTATGGAACCGTTACGGCAACTTTCAACATGCCGCCTGCCGGGAGAGCACGCCTGAGCAGAGGCGCAACCGCAGAGCCGGGAGAGAGGCGCTTTGAAACCGACCGTCAGGCCGCTGGTCGCAGGAAACGCGACCCGCCGCGCCCGCATCGCGCTCTTCCTGAGCGGCAGTGGCAGCAATGCCGAACGCGTGCTCGCGCGGATCCGCGCCGCGGTGGCCTCCCCCTGTGAGGTCGCCGTCCTCGTCACCGATGCGCCGGAGAGCAGCCGGGCCCGCGAACTGGGTCGCCTCTACGACCTGCCTGTGATCGAGCATGATATCCGGCGCTTCTATGCCGAACACGGCGAGTCCTGTGTCTCCATCGCCACCCCGCGTGGTCAGGAGTTACGGGAACGCTGGACCGACGGCATCCGCCTGCGCCTGGCGCCGTATGCTATTGATTTCGCTGTATTTGCCGGTTTTGTACCGCTGACCAATCTGACCCGCGATCTGCCCTGTCTGAATGTGCATCCCGGCGATCTTATGGTCCGTAAGGAGGGGCGCCGCCATCTCGTCGGTCTCCACACTGTACCCATCGAGCGCGCCATTCTGGAGGGACTCGACGAACTGCGTTCCAGCGTGATTCAGGCCCTGCCCTACAGCGCCGGCGCTGACATGGATAACGGCCCCATCCTCGGCCTCTCCGGACCGGTGCCCATCGACCTGCACGGAGCCGATTTGGACGACTTGCGTCGGCAGTTCCAGGCGCGCCCCGCACGACGCCCGAAAGACGGTTACGGCGACCCACTCGAGCGCCTCGCCAGAGCGCATCAGGACATCCTGAAGGAGCACGGCGACTGGGTTGTCCTGCCGCCGGTAGTCGAGGATGTCGCGGCCGGCCGTTTCGGCGCCGACGAGGTCGATGGACTCTGGTTCCGCCTGGGAACCGTATGGCATCCCATCGAGACGGTCGTCTACGCGGCCGATGGCAGCCGCGAGATCCGCTTTCGCTCCGTCGGCGACACGGCAACGGGTTGACCTGCCGCCCTCATTGAGCCGGCGCCACGACGGCGGCGGGCTGGGCCTGCGCGGCGGGCACCCCCGTCGGCGCGGCGGGCACCCCCGTCGGCGCTCCCGGGGCTTCCGGGGCTGCCGGCGACCCCTTCGCCTGCAGTTCGAGCAGCGCCCGAAAGTCTTCCTCGGTCAGGTCGGCGACCAGAGACACCGAGTTCCCCTCCTGGCGGCTGTTGAGGCTCTCGATAAAGGGAATCGGTCGCCCAACGGCCTGCAGCAGCAGCATTTTGCCCATGGCCAGAACCATGCCGTCGATCACGGTCTTCATCTGGACCGCCTCCTGAGCCACGGCAAAAGTCCCCGTCAGGCGCATGGAGACCCGGTCCGAAGCGTTGGCGCCAAACACCACATTCTGCAACCCCGCGGTCGCCTGCATGGCGCTGGCCAACATCGGGTTCTGCCCCTGCATCCTGGCCCCGCTCTCCTTGGCCTTGGCGCGCAGAGCGTCCCCGGGGTCGAAGAACACGCTGAACAGAGAACCGGGCACGGCGCTGTCCAGGGCGGTCTTTATAGCCGCCGTGAACGGCACCGGCGTCGCGGCCGCCACCCGGTCCAGCGCCGCCTTGACATCCGCGGCGGTTCCGACGTAGATAGCGGTATCGCGGTCGAGCAGGGCCACGGTGAGTTCACGGGGAAGCATACTGTTCTTGCCGGGCTGATCAGGCCTGACGGCCGAGAGGGTGGCCGCCCCTTTGTATTGGCCCGTCTCAAAGGTCAGCTCCAAGCCGCCTTCAGCCGCCGCATTGCCGAGCGCCAGGCGAATCTGAGGTAGACTCGCCGGCTTGGTCAACCGCAGGGCCCCAACCAGCCCTAACTGCTGCAAGGCCAGTTGCGTCGTCATACCCGCCTGCGGCGCGTCCACCAGGCTACGGACGCGGGCCGAAAGAAGCAGCGCCACCACGTCTTCCTTGGCAATCCCCAGCGTCTCCACCCATTTGTCAAGATTGACCTGCATCGAACGGGCCTGACGGCCGGGCCCGGCCTTGGCCGCGAACTCGGCCTGAAGGGCAGCGGCTTTCGCCTGGATGGGCGCTTTCTGCAGGCCCGCGGCGTCCTCGGTCAACAGCAAGTCGGCATCCGGCACCACCCCGGCACGGAGAAAGCTGTCCTGCAAGGGGTCCCCGGCCTGGGCCAGGTTCGCCCGAAGAAACACCATCAGGGCCACCACGATGACCCTTGCCGAAGACCTTGGGATTGCGGTCATAGAGATCTCCTTGCGCTGTCGCCGTCGAGGCCGGGGCTCATCAGGGAGCGGAGTAGGCCCACTCGATCAGGGCACTCGCCAGACTGTCACGCTCCGCACTCCGGGCACAACCCGTGACCACGGTAATCACCTGACGGCCGGCGCGCTCGCAGGTGGCAACCAGGCAGTACCCGGCCTTGTCCGTGAAGCCCGTCTTCATGCCGTTCACCCCGCGCACGCGGCCCACCAGACGGTTGGTATTGACCAACTGCGTCTTCTTGCCGTCCAGGCGCGGTTCCAGGTAACTGACCCGCGTTCCGCTCCATTCGACCACCTTCGGGAACTGCAACAGGCGCCCCGCCAGGTAGGCCAGTTCGACCGCGCTGCCGGTGTTCTCGAGTTGCGTCGGACCCTCAGGCAAACCATGCGCGTTATGGAAATTAAAGCTGGTAACCCCGAGCGTGGCGGCCCGTTCCTGCATGCGCTTGACGTAGGCGCTTTCAGACCCAGACACCCTCTGGGCGATCAGAAAAGCCGCGTCGTTGGCGCTGTGAATCAGGGCGCAACGCATGATGTCTTGCAGGGGGAAGGTCTCGCGCGGATCAAGCCAGACTTGGCGACCGCCCACCTGCGCGGCTTCACGAGTCACCTGAACCGGCATGTTCAGGTCCATGTCCGTGCGGGTCTCGAGGTCCTGAACCAGGACCAGCACGGTCATCATCTTGGTGAGCGAGGCAATCGGCACGGCGCGGGTCTCAACCTTGCCCCAGAGCTGCTTGTGGGCCGACCAGTCGACCACGACGGCGGTACGACAACCCGCCGCCGCCGCCTCGAGTTTCTGGGGTAAGGGTCGGACCTCGTTGGCAAAGAAGCCGACGGAGTAGGGGGCGATCATCTGACCCGCGGCGGGCGGAACCACGGCCGCGGGGGCCTTGCCGGGCGGCTCTGGCGTGGGCGCTGCCGGAGCGCTAGGCGCCGACGCCACAGGCGCGCTCAACACGACCGCCGCCGCCGCCGGCTTCGGGCCACGCCAGACCTTGGGACCAAAGAACACCACCAGCAGAACGAGGTGAACCGCGACGACCGCAAATCCGATCCCGTATTTCATGCCCCCTCGCGCCTGGCCTTCCGCGGCGCCCTCCTGCCTCGCGGTCGCGGGGCCGGTTCCGCCCCCGGCTCAGAGCTCTCCGCCGACATGGGCCAGCCTGCCAGATTATCGTCGGGCCAGCCGCAGACACGCCCGGTGAGGGCATACAGCTCACGAGCGTACTTGTACTCGGGGTGCCGCACCAGGCGCGCCATGCGCACCCGACTGGCGAAGCGCGGCAGGAGAAGCGCGATGTCCCGTACCCGTGATGAGAAGAAGCGAGATACGGGAAAGGGGTTGAAGAAATCGTGCACGGCGTCCCGGCATTGAAGCTCCACGGGGGGGTCGTAGGACCACAGGTCGCCGAGCTCAGTGCCTCCCAGGCGCGAGACCACGTAGGCCAAACACGCCGTGGTCAGCGCCAACGCCTTCGAGTTGGAGTACGTCCCGGCCTCCAGACGCAGGTCGCGCTCCCGCAGCATCCGGCGGGTGTGCTCCCCGGTCGGCGTCTCCCAGACCGTCGCCAGCATCGGCCAGTAGTGAGCCAGCAAGCCGTACTGCTGGAAAGCCTCGAGGATGGGCACCGTCCGACCCGTCGCCAGGATCTTCAGCAACTCCTCGAAAAGGCGACTCTGGCTGGCCAGAGCGATGCGCTCAACCCGCGCCCGCAACGCCTCCTCCAGACCAGACTCCAGGTGAAAACCGAACTGCCCAACGAGCTTGAGGGCGCGCAACATGCGCACCGGGTCCTCTTCCAGACGCGTCGCTGGGTCGCCAATAGCCCGGGCGCGACGCTCCTCCAGGTCGCGGACTCCGCCCACAAAATCGATGATGCCGCGCTCGCCGACTGGATCGTAGTACAGGGCGTTGACCGTGAGGTCGCGACGCTCCGCGTCTTGCTCAAGGGTGCCGTACTCATTGTCGCGCCAGATCATCACGCCGTCGTCGTTGAGACGTTCCCGCCGTTCCCCGGCCGAGGGCTCGCGCCGGAAGGTACTGATCTCGTAGATCTCCGAGCCGGCGTACACATGGACCAGCCGGAAGCGCCGACCAATGATACGCGACTGGCGCCGCCCAAAAACGCGCCGGATGTCCTCAGGGGACGCGGCAGTGGCGATGTCGTAGTCCTTGGGTTCCAGGCCCATGAGCAGGTCGCGCACGGCGCCGCCAACGATGTAGGCTTCAAACCCGCCGTCCACAAGCTGCCCAATGATGCTGCGCACAACGGGCCTGATTTTCTGGCGTATGGGCATGATGGCGTGGTTCAGCTCTTGGTGCTAGCCCGCAGCCGTCAGTCCGCGACGTGCAGGGCACCGAACGGCAACTCCGGTTGGGCGGAACGCACGACCCCGCATTGCGCCACCGGCGCGAAGGACCGGCGGTGCAGGGGGGTTGGCCCCAGGCGGGATAAGGCGTCCATATGTTGGCGCGTACCGTAACCCTTGTGCCGGGCAAATCCATAGCCCGGATACTCGGCGTCTAAACGGACCATCAAGGCATCCCGGTAGACCTTCGCCACAATGCTGGCCGCCGCGATGCTGGCGCTGCAAGCGTCGCCCTTGACAATGAACTCGGCAGGCAGCGGGAAGTTCGGGGGCCGTAGCCCATCGACCAAGGCCAGGTCAACGGCGGTGCGGAGGTTCTGCAAGGCCAGGACCATGGCCTCGATCGTGGCCCGCAAGATGTTGATCTCATCGATGCGGGTGACACTGACCTCGGCCAGACCCATACGCACGCCAGGATGAGCCCGCAGGATCGCGGCAAGCGCTTCCCGGCGGCTGGCGCTGAGCGTCTTCGAATCCGCCACCGTGAGGTCGATGCCGCCGGGGGGAAGCATAACCGCCGCGGCAACGACCGGACCGGCCAACGGACCGCGACCAACCTCGTCGACGCCAGCCACAGCGCGATACCCCCGCGCCTGCGCCCGTCGCTCATGAACGTAGAGGTCCACGGTTTCCGCCCCGGCTCGACCGGCAAGGCTCCGGGGGCGACGCAGCATCACTCCGACTGCTGTTCCTTGACGCGGGCGGACTTACCGACCAGATCGCGCAGGTAGTACAGCTTGGCCCGGCGCACGCTGCCGTGACGCACGACCGTGAAGCCCGCAATCCGCGGGCTGTGCAAGGGGATCACACGCTCCAGCCCCTGGCCATAGGAGACCCGCCGAAGCGTAACGCTTTGGGCGATGCCCTGACCATTCCGGGCGATAACCGTCCCGGTAAACGCCTGGATGCGCTCCTTGCCGCCCTCGACGATGCGGACGTCAACCTGAAGCGTGTCCCCGATGTTGAACTCGGGAACGCCAGTCTTCATGTTCTCACGGTGGATTTTCTGAATCTTATTCACGGACTGTCTCCAAAACGGCGCTGCAGCAACTCCGGCCGGCGTGCCGCGGTCCGCACCAGCGACTGCTCCCTGCGCCAATGCTCAATTTTAGCATGGTCACCCGAGAGCAGCACCTCGGGCACCCGCATGCCACGGAACTCGGCCGGCCGGGTATACTGTGGGTATTCCAACCAGCCGTCACGCCCAAACGACTCATCCTCACTGGACTCGTCCGCGCCCAACACACCAGGCAGCAGACGAATCACGGCGTCGGCCACGACCACCGCCGCGATCGTGCCATTGGTCAGCACGTAATCGCCGAGGGATACCTCCGCATCGAAAAGTACCTGCCGCGCCCGTTCATCTACCCCTTCGTAATGGCCGCACACCAGAACCAGATGAGGCAGGGCCGCAAACCGCTTCGCCGTCTCCTGTCGGAAGGGCTGCCCCTGCGGGCTCAGAAGCACGACATACGCAGCCGCGGTCGCCACCTGTTCCACCGCCGCAAACAGCGGTTCCGGCTTCAACACCATCCCCGCACCGCCACCATACGGGGTATCGTCGACGGTTCCATGGCGGTCTGGCGCGAAGCTCCTAGGATTCGTGTAGCGAATCTCGACCAGCCCACGCTCCCGGGCCCGCCCGACGATGGACTCGCGCAGCGGCCCCTCGCAGATGCCAGGGAAAAGGGTGACTATATCCAGGCGCATCCGGCCCCGCGTCAGTCCTGTACTTCAACATTGACGCGCTTGCCCATCCGCCCGCCGGCCCCGTTGGCCAAGGCGCGGATGGCCGCAATCGTCCTGCCGCTCTTGCCGATGATCTTACCGATATCTTTCTTCTCGCAACTTACGGTCAGCACGGTGGCCCGCTCCGTCTCCGCGGTTGTGACCCGCACGCTGTCCGGATTGTCCACCAAAGCGCGAATGACGTACAGAACAAAGCCTTCAATGCCCTCGCCGTCCGCCACCGCAGTCGTCTGGACCGTCGGCGTAGGCGCGGCCCCCGCGCTGGGGTTTGGGCCGGAACTGGGGCTGGGGCTAGCGCTGTTTGCGGGCCCCGCAAACAGTTTCTTGAAAAACTCAATCATGATCCCGTCCCCTCGCTCGCGTTAAACGCCGACTTTGGCCGGGGCTTCGGTCGAGGCCGGGGCTGCGGTCGGGGCCGGAACTTCGGTCGGGGCCGGGGCGGTCTCGGCCGCGGGCTGGGGTGCGGTCTTGACGATGGGCTTCACACTCATCTGCACGCCGGCACGGGCGCGCTTGATGATAGCGGCCACGGTCTCGCTGGCCTGAGCCCCGCACCCGAGCCAGTAATCAGCGCGCTCCAAGTCGACGCGCTCGGTCTTGTGGCGAGGGTCGTACATGCCGATGTTTTCGATGAAGCGACCGTCGCGCGGGCTACGCCCATCTGCCACGACGATACGGTGACAAGGCTCGTTGACCTTGCCTGACCTGCGAAGTCTGATCTTCACTGCCATGTCTGTCAGTTCCTTACTCGACGGTCCCGTCCAGCCTGTGCTTCCGTGCGTGCCACTTCAGGGGCACCGGTGCGGCCCCGTGGGAACCCCGGCGTTCCGCGCTGCACGTCTCCGCCAAACCGCTCGCAGGGTACGGGTACGCACAGCCTGCCCGAGAGCCGATTCTAGAGAGGCTCGTCACGTCGGCAGCAGGCCCGCGGCCAAACTGGTACCCGAAAAGCTGAAAACTGTGCAATATACACCGTGCCCCGGTCGCGGCAACCGCAAGGCCTTCAATACCAAGCGACGCGGCCGTCTTTTCCAGCGGCCACCGCCAGCCCCGCTGGCTTTTCCCGAAGTCTGGCGGCGGGAAAAAAGCGACCTGTGCAATAAGGATGGGCCGAGGTATTCAGCCCCAAAGAGGCGTTTCGGGCGCCCAGGGCAACGCCCTGGGTCCCTGTCCTTCCCGAGGTTTGAGCCCTGAAGGGGCGGACCATGCGACGTCGGCGTAAATGCCGGGCAGATAACTCGCCCCTACAGGGCTCTAACCCATAACCGTCTTATTCCCAGGGCGTTGCCCTGGGCTGGTATGGCGGCGCGCCTTCAGCGCTCCAGACAGACTTCCTTATTGCACAGGTCGGTAACTCGCCTGCCGCGATCTCATAGGCCGCCGGTGATCTCAAGCACGGAGCCGGTGATGTAGGCGGCCTCGCGCGAGGCCAGGAAAAGCACGCCGTGGGCGACTTCGACGGGCTTGCCGAAGCGCTTTACCGGCACGCTATCCTGGTAGGCCTTGAGCTGTTCCGGGGGCAGGGCGCCGATGAATTCGGTATCGATGAACCCTGGGCTGACGCAGTTGACCGTGATGCGGCGCTTGGCCACCTCTTTGGAGAGCGAGCGCATGAGCGCCACCTGTCCAGCTTTCGAGGCGGCGTAATTGGCCTGTCCCTCGAAACCCTGACGGCCGCTGGGCGAGGTGATGTTGATGATGCGCCCATAGCGATTCGGCAACATCCGCATAATGGCGAACTTGCTCATGGCGAAGCTGCCGGTCAGGTTGGTGCGCAGCACCGCGTCCCAGTCATCATGGGAGAGCATGCCGACCACACCGTCGCGCCGGATGCCGGCGTTGTTGACTAGCACATCGAGGGTCTTGAAGTCGACATCGAAGCCACGGTAGAACTCTTCGGCCGCCGCGTAGTCGCCGACGTCGAAGCAGCGTAGGTGCAGGCGCTCGGCGCTCGCGGCCTGTGTGGCCGCAAACGCCTGCGCTGCGGCGTGGTTGCCCGCATAGGTGGCCACGACGGTGGCGCCGGCGCCGAGGAAGGCGGCGCTGATGGCGGCGCCAATGCCGCGAGTGCCACCCGTCACGATCACGGTCTGTCCCGCGTAGTCGAAGGTCGTCATCAGGTTAGGCTCCGAAGCTGATCTCGAGCTTGCCGTGGCGCACGCCGACGCGGGCCGTCCCCCCGAGGCGGAGCTGGCCGAAGAGGATGGCGTCAACAAGCTTCTCACTGATCTCGGTCTGCACCAGACGTGCCACCGGCCGGGCGCCATAGCGCGGGTCGTAACCCAGCTTGGCCAGCAACCGCCGTGCCGCCGTGGAGAGGTGAATGCGGACATTCTTCTGGGCCAGTTGCGCCTCGGCCTCGGCCACGAACTTCCCGACCACGCGCTCGACCAGGGCCAACCCCAGCGGTGCAAATTGGATGACGGCATCGAGGCGGTTGCGGAACTCGGGGCTGAAGACGCGCTCGACGGCGCGCTGGTTATCGCCGCCGCCGACCTGGGCCGGGGCAAAGCCGATAGGGGTCGCCGCCAGGTCGCGGGCGCCGACGTTGCTGGTCATGATCAGGATGACGTTGCGGAAGTCGGCTTTGCGGCCGTTGTTGTCGGTCAGCGTGCCGTGGTCCATGACTTGCAGGAGCACGTTGAAGATTTCTTCGTGCGCCTTCTCGATCTCGTCGAGCAGCACCACCGCATGAGGGGTCTTGAGGACCGCGTCCGTAATCAGGCCGCCCTGTTCGAAACCCACGTATCCGGGCGGCGCGCCGATCAGCCGTGAGACGGTGTGCTTCTCGCTGTACTCGCTCATATCGAAGCGGATGAAGCCGACGCCCAGGCAGCGCGCGAGCTGTCGGCTGAGTTCGGTCTTGCCGACGCCGGTGGGGCCGGTGAAGAGGAACGAGCCGATCGGCTTCTCCGGGTTGCGCAAGCCCGCCCGGGCCAGCTTGATGCTGTGCGTCAGCCGCTGGATGGCGTCGTCCTGGCCAAAGACCACGCCGCCGAGTTCCTTGGCCAGCGTGCGCAGCCGCCCCAGGTCCGAAGAGGAGATCTCCTTGGGCGGGATCTGGGCGATCTCCGCCACGATGGCCTCGATGTCGGCCGGGGTCACCGTGCGGCGCTTTTCGAGGGGTTCCAGAGCCTGTTCAGCCCCGGCTTCATCGATCAGATCGATGGCGCTGTCCGGGTGGAAGCGTTCGCGCAGGTGGCGGCGCGAGAGCGATACCGCCGCGTCGAGGGCCGTCGGCTCGTAGTCGATGCCGTAGTGGCTGCGGTAGCGCGGCAGCAGGCCGTCGAGGATGCGGCGCGTCTCCTCGGGGGAAGGTTCCGGCACGTCGATCTTCTGGAAGCGCCGGGCGAGGGCGTGGTCCTTCTGGATTTGGTTACGGTATTCCTTGAAGGTGGTTGAGCCGATGCAGCGCAGATCGCCCGACTGCAGGGCAGGCTTGAGCAGATTGGCCGCGTCCAGGGAGCCGTTGCCCGAGGCCCCGGCGCCGATGACGGTGTGCAGTTCGTCGATGAACAGGATCGCCTTCGGATTCGCCCCGACCTCACGGATCACCGCCTTGAGCCGGTCCTCGAACTCACCGCGGAACTTTGTGCCTGCGATCAGGGCGCCCATGTCAAGGGCGAAGATGGCAGCGTCCCGCAACGACTCGGGGACCTGACCTGCCGCGATGCGCAGCGCCAGCCCTTCGACCACCGCCGTCTTGCCCACCCCGGGCTCGCCGACCAGCAACGGGTTGTTCTTCAGCCGGCGACAGAGGGTCCGCATCACCCGCCGCAATTCCACCTCGCGACCGATGATCGGATCGATCCGGCCGACCTTGGCACGCTCCGTGAGATTGACCGTGTAGACCTCGAGGGCAGGGGGCCGGGGGCGCCGCTCTGGCGCTGGGGCGCTCGCTTTGCCGCCCTCGTCTTCAGGCTCTTCCTGGCCCTCTGCGGGCGGGGTCCGTGCCCCCTCTGGCACCCCGTGCGACAGCACCTCGATGAACTGCGCCCGGGTGACACCCTGATTCACCAGCGCCTGTTGGGCAAAGCACTTCTCTTCGGCGAAGATCTGGGCGATGACATCGCCGTTATCGATGCGGCCTTTGCCGCAGGCCACCGCGTGTGCCGCAGCCCGTCCGAGGACGCGGCCGAAGGCGAGGCTCTGCTCCGGCAGGTGGTCTTCCGGCGGGTCCGGCAGCGCCTCCACCGTGTTGGCCAGGTAGTCTTCCAGCTCTGACTTCAGGCCCTCGGGGTCGCCGTCAGAGGCGCGCAGATACTCCCGCACGTCCTCATCGCTGAGCATGGCCAGGAGCAGATGCTCGATCAGCAGGTACTCGTGGTTGAGCGTGCTGGCTTGGCGCACCGCCATCTGCAACGCCAGCCGCAACTCCAGGCTTAGAACCGCTCGCTCGCTCATCAGGCTTCTTCCATAGTGCATTTCAGCGGATGGCCTTCGGCCTTCGCGGTTTCATGCACTTTATGCACTTTGGTCTCGGCGACCTGGTGCGGGTAAACGCCAGCCACCCCGACGCCGCGCTTGTGGACGTGCAACATGATGCGCACCGACTCGGCCTCGTCCCGGCGGAAGATGTCCCGCAGGATGGCCACCACGAAACCCATCGGCGTGTAGTCGTCGTTATGCAACAGGACACGGTACAGCGGCGGCCGTTCCACGCGGGTTCGCGTCGCGGTCTGCGTCTCGGTCTCACCCTGAGATTGTGTCTTGGCACTCATAGTCAGGCTCAGCTGTCGCGTCCGTGGGTCCGGTAGTACGCCAGGCCCTCGATCAACGTCCGCAGGTTCTCCCACGGCACGCCCGGGGTGATGGAGCTGGAGGCGCCCAGGAAGAGCCCCGTGCGAGGGCCCTGCCGCACCAGCCAGTCCAGTTCGCGGCGCACGTCGGCCGGCGAGCCCAGGGGCAGGGTCCGGGTCACGGAAACCCCGGCGACGATGATCAGGTCGCGGCCCTGAAGGTCCTTCATCCGACAGATGCGCTCGTAATCCATGCCGTCCTCGTACTGGAAGCCCTGGAAGCCGGACAGGCCGACCTCGAGCAGGCGCGGCACCAGGTCCATCAGATTCCCATCGCAGTGCCAGATCACCCGGACCCCGGCCCGCAGGACCGGTTCCAGCGAGCGCGCAAACTGCGGCAACCAGAGGCGGTCGAGGGAGCGCACATCCACCAGCATGCCGCGGCTGTCAGCCATATCGAAATCGGCGCGCAGCAACGGTGGCAGCCGACCCTCGGTATAGGCTCGCGCCGCGGCCTGGTTGACCCGCACCGCGAGATCGGCCTGCAGGGCAAAGTCGCGCTCCATGAGTTCCGGGTAGAGCGCGTAGGCCATGAAGTAGTTGACGTAGCCATACTGGCCGTAGCGGAACACCGGAAAGCGCGCCACGCTATAGGGGACTTTGAGCAGGTCCTGGCCGAACCGTGCCTGCACCCGGCGCTCGCCCGCGCCGACAGCCTCGGCCTGGGCCGTCTCAGGGAAGCTGACCGTGGCCTGCCGCAAGCGCGGGAAAACGATCCGTTCCAGGTGCTCGGCCACGGCTTCCGGCGAATCGATGACCATGCCGTCGAGAACGACGTGCTCGGCCCCGGTGGTGGCTCCTTTGACCTGGCCTTCGTAGCCCTGGGCGCCCAGCGTGGCCGGGTTGGTGGGGATCCACTGGTCAATCATGCAGACGCCGCTCGCCCGCTGCGCCGCCAGATAGACGGCCTCCTGCTCCCGCAGGTAACTCCCCGCCGGCACGCCGGCCAGGCGCTCGAGCCAGGCGTGCTCCATGATGTTCAACATCCAGGTCGGAATGCCCTGCGTCGGCCGCTGGTGGATGGCGTCCAGAGCAAGTTGCGCATTCGGCCCAAGTGGGGTCACTGTTTCTGCCATAGCCGTGCCTCCGTCGACCCCGAGGTTCAGCGCTCGAGCCACTGATCGAAGTAGGCCTGCACCTCCGGCGTCACCGGCGGAATGTCGACCGGCACGCCGCCGCGGCGCAGCGATTCAGCCCCGGCGCAGCCGGCGGCAACGCTGTGGCGGGCGGCGATGGCGCAGGTCTTGATGGCGCCACCGCTGCGCACGAAGCGCACGAACTCGCCCACGATGGAGGGGTCCGCCCCGCCGTGGCCGCCGGTGACTGGCCCGATGTAGAACTGCTCGTCGCCGTAGGGGTTGTAGTCACAGCGCCGGTTCCACAAGCGCACCACGCAGGCTCCGGGGTTGTCGCCGAAGTTCTCGATGCGCCCCTCGGTGCCGATGATAGTGTAGTTGCGCCAGCCGTCAGGAGAATAGTGGCACTGCTGGTAGCTGCACAGGGCCCCGGTGTTGAGCTGCATCATGATCATGCTCAGGTCTTCGACGTCGATGACCGGGTTCATGCCCTTCTGGCTCAGCGGGGGCCAGTTCGTGTGATGCCAGCTCGCATCGCCGCGCTCGGCGGGATCATGCCGGTCGGTGATCTGATTGTACACGCTGAGGTTGCCCAGGCCGGTCACTCGAGTGCTGAAACCGTCGCAGAGCCAGTGCAGCACGTCGATGTCGTGCGCCCCCTTCTGCAACAGCATGCTCGTGGCCTTGCCCCGCTCAGCATGCCAATCTTTGAAGTAGGCATCGCCGCCGTAGGCCACAAAGTGCCGACACCAGCCCGCCTTGACGGTCCCGATAGCGCCCTTCTCGACCAACTCCTTCATCTTCTGCACAAATGACATATGGCGCATGTTATGACCGACGAACAACTTCAGCTTGCGGCGGTGTGCCAGGGCCAGCAGGCGGTCGCAGCCGGCGGTGGTGATGGTCAGCGGCTTCTCGCAGTACACGGCCCGCCCCGAATCGAGCGCCGCCAGGGCGTGCTCCTCATGCCAGTAGTCCGGGGTGGTGACAAAGACGGCGTCGAGGTCCGAGCGCCCGAGCAATTCGCGGTAATCCTTGCAGACGAAAGCCTCCTGGCCGCAGAAGTCCTTGAACTCCTTAAGCGCTTCCGGCCGGATATCGCAGCCGGCCACCAGCCGGGAGCCCTGGTCGGGCTGGTGCGCATGCCGCGCCAGCCGTCCCCGCCCGCCACAGCCGATCACTCCGATGCGTAGTTCGCTATTCTTGTCTGCCATAGGGTCACCGTCCCAGGTTGTGCGCCAGCGTCTTGGGTTCGGCGCGCCGCCAGGCCGACGCCGACAGGTGGGTAACATCGCCCGACGAAGCAGCGGGCGCAATCGGCTGGCCCGAGGACAGCAGGGCTGGTTTCAAGAAAGAGACCCCCGGCGGATCTGGCCGACGTCTGCTTGCCTCCCTGGAGCCCGCGATGCCAGCGCCCGTCCCGGGCGGGTTCGCGGTATCCGCCGTCTATCGGCCTGGAGCCCGCGATGCCAGCGCCCGTCCCGGGCGGGTTCGCGGTATCCCCCGTCGTCCGCCAGACCCGCTAGCCACCCTGGAGCCCGCGATGCCAGCGCCCGTCCCGGGCGGGTTCGCG
>CAIZKT010000287.1:0-21885 GCA_903933565.1 uncultured Victivallales bacterium
AACCCTGAACCCTGAACCCCCACAGAACTGACCTACGCCCGGCGCGGCCTCCCATCCTTGCACTGGCGCCGCCCCTGCACTACCTTCGGCCTCGTAACCCCCAGAACCAAGTCCTGCCGGAGTACCCTTATGACTCTTTCCCGGTTTGGCAAGCTCAGCGTAGCGCTTGTGGTCGCCGGCACAGCCTGCGAACTCGGGGCGGCGGTCAGGCTGGCCGCGGTCTTTTCGGACAACATGGTCTTGCAGAAGGGGGTGCCCATTGTGGTTCGCGGCGCGGCGGATGCCGCGGAGAAGATCACGGTCGAGTTCGCCGGCCAGCGCCATGAGACCGCGGCGGACAAGGCCGGGACATGGCGGGTCACCCTGGCTCCTCTGGCGCAGTCCTCGGAGCCGACGGAGATGTGCGTGACCGGCACCAACGTTATCCGCATCAAGAATGCTCTGGTCGGCGATGTCTGGCTAGCGTCGGGACAGTCCAACATGGAGATGCCGGTCAAACAGGTGGAGAACGCCGCCCAGGAAATCGCAGCCGCCAACTACCCTGGTCTGCGCTTCTTCATGGTCGAGCGTGACCTGGCCTCGTCCCCCAAGGAAGACGCTGTCGGCAAGTGGATCGTCTGCGTCCCGGGGGACGTCGGCGCGTTCTCCGCCGCCGCCTATTTCTTTGCCCGCGATCTGCATGAGCGCTACAGGATGCCGACGGGGGTGATCAACAGCGCGATCGGCGCCAGTTCGTGCCAAGCCTGGACCCCGGCGGACGTCCTGGCCGCCGACCCCTCGCTACCCCAGTTTGCGGCGCTGGACCCGGCCGACTACCGCGACTGGAAGACCTACGAGGCTTTCAGAAAGAGCGTCTATGAGCGCAGCTCCTGCCAGGACCCCGGCGTCAAGCCCGAATGCCTCGCCTGGGCGCAACCCGGCCTCGACCTGTCGGACTGGCAGGACTTCAATGCTCCCGGCAGCTTCGAGGCGCAGGGCATGAACCTGGACGGGGCCGTCTGGTTCCGCAAAGAGGTGGATGTACCCGCGAGCTGGATGGGCCAGAACCTGATCATCGCCCTGGGCCCGATCAGCGATAACGACATCGTCTACCTGAATGGCGAGAGGGTCGGCAGTACCGAGAACAACTGGCGCGAGTGGGTGTTCCGCTCGTACACGATTCCGGCAAAATGGGTCAAGACGGGAAAGAACACCATCGCCATCCGCATCTTCAACCGGATCGGCAACGGCGGCTTCTACCCGAGCTATCCCGCCCCGTTGAAACTGCGCAAAGATGAGGCGAACGAGATCATCCTCTCCGGCGTCTGGAAGAGCAAGATCGAGATGTCCGTAAAACCCACCGCCTTGCCGTTCGCGCTGCCAAGTCCCAACAACATCCCCACCGCGTTCTTCAACGCCATGATTGCGCCCTTCACGAGCTTTCCGGTACGGGGCTTCGTCTGGTATCAGGGCGAGGGCAACACCGGCGCGGCGAGCCAGCACGATGTCCTCTTTCCCGCGCTGATCGAGTCGTGGCGGAAGCGCTGGGGCGACGCGAGGCTGCCCTTCTATTTTGTGCAACTGGCGAGCTTCAGGGCGAGAGAAGCGCAGCCGTCCGAAAGCGGCTGGGCTCGCCTGCGGGAATCGCAACTGAAGACGCTGGCGCTGCACGACACCGGCATGGCGGTGGCCATCGACATCGGCGACGCCATGAATGTCCATCCGCTCAACAAGCAGGCCGTGGGGAAACGCCTCGCCCGCTGGGCCCGGCGGGACTGCTACGGAGACCAGGACCTCGAGGTGTCCGGACCGCTCTATGCCAGCAGCACGGTCGAGGGCGACCGCGTGCGCCTCAAGTTCACCCATATCGGCGGCGGCATGAAGGCCAAAGGCGGCGAGTTGAAAGGCTTCGCCATCGCCGCGGCTGACAAGAAATTCGTCTGGGCCAAAGCCAGCCTCGACGGCGACAGCGTGGTGGTCTGGAACGACGAGGTGAAGTCGCCCCTCTTCGTCCGTTACGCCTGGGCGGACAACCCCGAGTGTACCCTCTACAACGACGCCGACCTGCCGGCCTCGCCCTTCCGTACGGACAACTGAACGCGCCTCCATCCTTGGGGACGCACGGCCCAGACAAGACCACGAAGCCAAGACAAACAGGAAGGTTTGACGATGGTTGAAAGAACGTCCTATCGGGATCCTGAATCCGGAGTCGAGGTCATCCAGTTGACCAACTACCGCGGGCACAGTCACCACTTCTACTTCACCAACCCGGGCTGGTACGCCGACGGGCGCAAGCTGGTGTTCGGCTCGGACCGCGACAACCGCACCAACCTGTTTGGGGTCGATCTGGCAAGCGGTGAGATCGAGCCCTTCACGGACCTGGCGCCCATGCCCTTGCCGCGCGAGGTGGAGTTGCAGAAGGCCTGCCTGAACCCGCTACGGGACGAGGTCTATCTCTGGCACGATGTCCGCTTGCTCGCGGTGGACCTGGCGACCCGGCAGGTACGACTCTTGTATGAAGCCAAACCCGGTTGGTGCATCTCGATGACCAACAGCTCCGCGGACGGGCGGCAGGTCTACTTCGGCCTCTGGGAAGATATGTCAGCGCGGTTTACCGTCGACCTGATGCGTGGCTACGTCGGGTTCCGGGAGACCTGGGCGGCGCGGCCGCGCAGCCAGATCGTGCAGGTGGCGACCGACGGCAGTGGCGCCAAGGTGGTGTTCGAAGAGACGTACTGGATCGGGCATGTCAACACCTCCCCGACGCAGCGGCAGTTGCTGACCTTTTGCCACGAAGGACCGTGGGATTGCGTGGACCAGCGCATCTGGGGCTTGGACGTGGACAGCGGCCGGACCTGGAAGATACGGCCTGCGGCCAAGGGCGAAGTGGTGGGCCACGAGTACTGGCACGCGGATGGCATCCAGATCGGCTACCACGGCCACACGGCCCAGCGCCAGGCCGTCCTCGGCCGCACCCGGTTCGATGATACCGACCGCTTCGAAGCCGTCTTCCCTGGCCAAACCGGACACATCCACTCGAACGACGAAACCCTCATCGTCGGCGACGGTGGCGGGGTGATCAGGCTGTGGAAATGGGACGGCCAGCAATACCTGCCACCACGGGTGCTGTGCCGACACGATTCGGCGATGCGGATTCAGCAAACCCATCCGCATCCACGCTTCTCGCCGGATGGCACGTACGTCGTCTTCAGTTCCGATCGTTCGGGTTACGGAAACGTCTACAGCGTAGCGGTTCCCGAGTTCGAGTCACTGCCGCTGGCCAAGGACTGATCGCGGCCAGGCGCCGTCGGTGCTGTGGCGGCAGCGATGGCGGCGATGGCGTGGTCGACGAGTGCCTGTTCCAGGCGCTCGATGGGGGCCCAGGTCGGCTCATAGGCGCCTTGGAGTTGGGCTTCGTCGGTGGGCAGGTAGCCGATATAGTCGTCGGCCATGGACACCACCAGGGTCACGAGGTCGGGTCGGATCTGGCGGAACCGCGCATTGAACTCGCTGAACAGCTCGCCGGGGACTCCCAGCACGAGCAGGCCGCCGGCGCGGAGCGCGTGGACCTCGGTCCGTACTACGTCGCCACGCTTTTCAATGCGCGAGCCCAGTGCGCCGGGCGCATCCTTGATCCGGGTCATTTCCCAAGGCGCGACGGCATAGCCGAGCGGACCGGGCGTCAGCGGTGACAGGTTCGGAACCGCGGCAAGGACCGCGGCGGCCAGCGCCGCACCCATACGGCGCGGGTGCTCGGCGCCGACCGTGCAGCACACGCGGGGATCGATATTGCCGCCGCCTGCCAGCGCAAACATGGCCACGCATCCCGGCAGGTTCGCCTCGACCTGGTCCTTCAGGTAACCGGGATAGTCCGCGGAGGTTTCCAGGCTGGCTCCTCCCAGGGTTACCGGGTGGCAGCCGAAATTCACCAGCAGGCCGGTGAGACGATCAGAGCCGCTGGGCCGCACGCCGAGCACCAGCACCGCGGGATCGGCGTAACCGGTGTGAGTGCCCTGCGGGTCGTCCCAGGCGTTGGTCCAAGTGCCATCTGCCTTCTGCACGCGCCGGTTCGAGATCAATTCGCCAGCCTGCGTCCAGGCCGATTCAAACTGGGCGGGAACCGCGTTGCGCCAGGCCTGCTCCACGAGGGCCGCGAGACGGTCCTTCAGCTCCTCAAGATAGGAGAGATCCAGTTCATTGACGTGCAGTGCGCCGAAGCTGCTGGCGGGACCAGAGTGGGTATGCGTGCCGGAGATCATCACGGCGGCGGGCGGCAAGCCCGTCAAGCGCTGAATGCGCCGGCGCACCTCGGCCACGAACTCCGCCGGATACCCCAGCACGTCGCTGGTGATGAGGGCCCAGCCGCGGCTGCCCTGCCGACAGACCAGGGCCTCCGCCCGCAGCGGGTGGCCAATCCGCGTGGCCCGGCGCGGCGCGTAGCCCACCAGCAGACAACCGAGAGGCGGCGTGATGTCCGTCGCCGCCGTGCCAATGTGAGTTCCTGTCGTCATGGTTACTCTCGGAAGATAGCACCCCATATCGTCCACGCGCCCCGCGTACGGTTTGGCCAGCCGGCCCGGCAGGCGTGTTCCCACTCGGTCTCCACCGAGTCCACCGGCGCCGTCAACGAGAGGCGCGGGAAGGCCCGACGGCCGCGCCGCCGCCAGCGGGCTCAAGCTCGATCCGCAGACGGCAGCCTACCGCCGCCGCGTAACGCTGCAGCGTCCTGATGCTGGGGGCGTGAGTCGACCTGGCGGACTCGATCCGCGCCACCGCAGGACGACTGGTGCCCATGATCTTGGCAACATCCGCCTGGGTCATCCCGGCGTTCCGCCGGGCGGCAAGGCAGGCATCCAACACCGCGTAGGAAGACCCCAACTCATCGTATGCCTGACGCACGGTCGGGTTCTCGATCCATTTGTCGAAATCCGCCGGAACCGGGGCATAGCGGCCTACGGCAGGAGAGAGTTTCTTCCTCATGGTTTCACCTCTTTCAGACGCTGACGTGCCAGCTCCATCTCGTAGTGCGGCGCTCTTTCGGTCTTCTTGACGAACCCGTGCAGGATGACGATCCGGCGTCCCACCACGGCACAGAAGAATGCCCGCCCAATCCCCTCCTCACCCTTTGCCCGCACTTCGCACAGGCCGCCCCCCAGCATACGGATGTAGGGCATGCCGAGCGCCGGCCCATGCTCCCGCATTCGCCGGAACAGGTGAAGCAGGTCGGCCTGAATACCCGGCGGCAAGCCATCCGCCCAGGCCTGCACCCGGCGGTTGTAGTACTCAATGCGCCATGGTGGCGACCTGGATTCCATAGAGTCACACCATAGTATCAAATATGGTACACTGCAACCCCGTCCTCACGGCCGCTTCGTCACTCGCCGAACACCAGTTCGCCAAAGGCCGCGGGGGTGCCGAACGAGCGCGCTTCGAGGTTCGGCGACCAGAGCGAAAGCTCGATGAACTTGGGGCTGCCGCGGAAGTTGGTGGCCGGATTGGGGACGTAGTTCTCGCGGCCGAGGTTCAGGCACCAGGTGTTGCCGGGTTTCGGCGCCTCGACCCCAAGCGCGGCGAAGGGGATTCTCACCTCGGCGCTCCAGGTCTTCTTCTCGCGGTCGATGCGAGCGGCATACTGCCAGTCGCCGTTCCAGGTGGGGTCTTCCTTGCCGTAGAGCGGCGAGATCGGATCGTCGACAAAGCCGTAGCGGGCGTCGTAGCAGGAGTTCGGGATGGGGTTGAAGATGACGTGGTAGTAGCGCTCGCGGTTGCCGAAGGGGTCAAGGAAAATCTCGAGACACTCCTGACCCCAGGCCGAGCCGTCGCGGCCCTTCACGTCCGGTTCGAACGGCGGCAGGTTCGACCACTGGCACTCGAAGGCGAAATAGAGGCTCGTATCGTCCCAGCCCAGGCGGAAACGCGTGGGTTCCCTGAGTTCGCCGAGACCGATCTCGCCGAGTTCTTCAGAGGGCAAGGCCGCCCAGGCGGGCTCATTGAGCTTGCCATCGAGGGTGACGGCACCCTTCAGACGCGAAACCCGGGCAACCTTCCTGCCGAGGCCGGGTAGGACCTTCTTCTCGCGCAGCGTGGTGAGGTTCCAGTTGAACGGCGTCGAGAGCTCGCCGGTCAGGCGTCCGCCGAGCTTGACGAAGTCCCCGGACTCATTGTCGAAGAAGCGCGGCCAGCCATCCTCGATCCGCATCTTGCCCTTGGCATCGTACCACGAGTCGATGAGAGCGTTGCGTGCTTCGATCGCCTGGGCGAGCGGCTCGAACTGTTCCCACGATGGATTCAGGCGGTAGGCGTGGTAGAAATAGAAGACCGAGGCGAGGTTCTTGAGGTAGGTGAACTCGCGTTCAACCAGCCGGATGCGGGCCTGTTCGCGCGGCTCCTGGGTGAGGGCCTTGGCGCGCTCCAGGTTCTTCTCCATCGCGAGCAGGAGTTTGGGCGGGAAGAAGTAGGAGATCATGTCCTCCGGCGTGCGCGGCATCAGCGTCAGGGGCTTGCCGCCGCTGCCCTGGAAGCGGCCGACGTACGAATAGAGTTCAAGCCGTTCGTACAGCGGGTCGAAGAAGGCCTTCATGGGAGCGCGGGCCTTGCCATAGGCGGCCCGGTAGTACTCGTTCGCCAGCAGGATCGGGTCCTGCTCCGGGTCCTCGATCATCTTGCCGTAGACGTAGTACACCGGGCCTTCGAGGCCGAGGTTCTCGCCGAAGCCGCACTTGTAGATGCCGCGGACCTTGTTCTTAAGGAAGAAGCGGATTTGTTCGCCGGCGAACTGCGGGGTGCGCTTGGGGGCGAAACCGAGGGTCTGGTAGGTGCCCCAGTTGTAGATGTAGACGAGGAAATCGTCGGCGAAGGGGCGCCACTGGTCGAAGTCTTCCTGCTGGTAGTTGCAGAGCTCGAGGACGACGTTGGCGGGGAGACGGTCGAAGGTCTTGGGCGGATTGGTTGTCGGGCCGTAGGAGAGGATGACGATCTTCTTGCCGGGACGACGCCTCTGCATCTGCTCGGCGAGTTTGCGGTGTACGATCCAGAGCCGTTCGCCCGGGTCGGCGGCGAGGGCTCGGCAGGACGGGCAGTCGCAGGGCACGTAGCCATCGGTCTGCGCGAGCTGGACCATCTCGTAGCCCTTATCGAGCTGCTTCTCCATCTCCTTGAGCATCAACTCCTGCACCGCCGGGTTCGAGATGCAGAGGTGGCCCTGCGCCGACTCGCGCACCCCGCCGATGAGGGCGAAGTACTCCGGGTGCGCCGTGGCATAGTCCGCCTTCGGCACGGCGGCGTAGTAGGAGTGGCCGCCGTAGGTCTTGTAGAAGGTCGGCGAGAACTGGTTGTTGGCAATGTCGTAGGTCGGGTCGAGCCAGCGCACGCAATAGCGCAGATGCGGAGTCCGCACGACGTCGAGACCGGCAGGGACCTCGAGCTTGCCCAGCTTCGGCACCGCGATCCCATTCGGCCCCGGCAGCAGAAAGCGCACCCCGACCTGCTGTTCGAGGAACGCGGTAACCGCCTTGAAGGTGCCGAGGTAATCGCGGCCGCGCAATTCCTCCGACTCGGGAGGCGCGTCGTATCCGGCGAGGTAGAGATCGCCGCCGCGCATAGCCTGCCGATGCGTCCAGCCCCGCAGTCCTGCCACCTTCAGACCGGCTGCGGCAGCCGCCCGGGTGTTACCGAGGAAGATGCCACGTCGGCCGGGCGCCAACTTCGTCTCGGGCGTGATGGCAAGCTCCGCCCTCGTGGCCTCCTTGAGCGTGTCGTGCAGCAGCGTAGCAGCCTTGCCGACCCGGCCGCCCGGATCGTCGTCAGGCACGACGATCGCATAGTCAGAGGCGCCGTTGGCAATCAACGTGACCACGCCGCCGTTGGCGGACCCTGGCCCCCCGGCCGTCGGCGTCGTCGTGCGGCAGCCGCTTGCCGCCAGGATACCCGCCGCGAGACCCCCACAGAGAATCAGCTTGGTCCAGTGCATGTCGTGTCTCCTCGCTGCCCGGATCTCGAGGCTTGGTCCGCCGTCACTCACCATACCATGGTTGGTCCCCGGCGGCGACCGCGGGTCGCGACGCAGGTCGTGGAACGCCCTGCCGACTTGGCTGCGGCCGTAAGGGCCTACGCACAACCTGGCCGACCCCCGCTGACGTAAGCCGTCGCGCCATCGGCCTATGGACTGCGGCGGCAGAGATTCGCCGAGGCGAGTCGGCGACGCCGCTTTGGCAGAGATGCCTGGCCCGGACGACGCGCCCCAGCCAAAGCGGTGTCGCGTGCGCCGAAGGCGGCCTTGCCACCGCAGTCCACATGGCGAGGTAGCCGGGGGACCCTCGCCGCACGGTTCGGGCCCCTGTGTTCACTTGGTCGCGCTCGGCCCAAAGACCTCGGCCATGATCGAATCCAGCGGCGTGTGGGGGTATTCCCACAGGCCGAACAGGCCCGAGTCGAGGCTGGGCGTGGCCGCATAGTTCAGCGCCACGATCACCCCATACTCGCCGAGGTCCAGCCCGGCGTCACGGAAGCGCCGCTCAACGAAGCGGATGGCGCAGCCGGTATTGGCGTCGAATTCGTCAAACAGCACCACGGCCTCGTCGTCGGCCTTCAACTCGACCTGGCACGGCGCTGCCAATTCGCGGTCTCGGAACGCCGCCCGGCGGGCCCGGGGTGGCGGCGCATGCCCGGGATAGGCCCGAAAGCCGATCTGCACCGGCTGCGGCTCACCCTTGGCGGTCACGCTGCAGCGCACCTCGAGGTAGACAGCGCCCGCGGGCAGCGCCAGCTCCAGCGTCACGGTCGCTTCCGGCGTCTGCCAGCGCACCTCGCCCCGTGCCGTATCGCCTTCGGCCTGGGTGACGGCGAACTCCGCCAGCCTGGTCTTCAGCAGCGGTTTACCGCCGTAGGTGAACTCGAAGAAGTTGTTGCCGTACCAGTTTTCCCCCGAGGGCTGGTCCATACCAAGCCCCGACGAGCCCTCGATCGCCTCAGGGTCGGCGCCTTCCGGGGTGCCGGTATTCATCCAGTACCTGAGGTTGTAGGTCACCCGCGGATTCCGCAAGGTGAGATGGCGCAGGTAGTCGCAGGGGCGGTGGCCATGCGCCCGATGCGGTTCAGTCGCTGGCTCCGAGAGCGTACAGGTGGCCACGGCGCGCTGCGCTTCGGGCTGCGTCAGCTTCTGCCGGATGTCTTCCAACAGCGCCTGGCCCTTAGCCGAGCGGCCGACATCCTCAGCCGACAGGTGAGCCGCCAGGCAAAGCAGCAGGGCCCACGCGAGGCAGCGCGGTGCTGGGATGTGCATGGTCATTACTCCTTGCCCGAAAGAGGGCCGTTGCTCGTAGGTCAGCGCTACCGTCCGACAGGTCCGACAGGTCCGACAGACTGTGCCGGACAAGCCACGCCCAACTCCCGCTTACTTCAGCACGTCAACAGAGCCCGCACTGGGCGCCACCGTCACCCAGGCGCGGCTCTGAACTCCGGAGACGATGTCGACCGCCTCGACGGACCACCGGCCGGGTGGATCGCTGGCCGCCAGGGCCCAGGACGCCTGGATAGCGCCTTGGGCGGTCAGCACGGGCTTGCGGTAGGCCGCCTGGACCACGCCGGCCGGATCGCGCAGGTCGAGCAGGATGGCGTGTTGGTTGCCGACGGGCTTGCCGTCCAGGGCTTCCAGGCGGCCCGTGCAGGTCAGGGTTCGTGCCGGCGCCTCGGTCGCGAGGCTCGCCTCGAGGCTGAGCCGGCCGACGACGTGGGGCAGCAGGCCGTAGACCTCGGCCCGGCAGGTGCGCAGGGTGATCGGGATCGTCTCATTGCGACCGAGATAGCAGCGCCGCCGCAGATCGTAGACGTGCGCCGCCGCCGCGAATCGTAGCTGCGCCGGGCGCTCGCGCACGGTCGTGGCATTGAAGTCCTCTGGCATGATCCCCACAAAGGTGGCGCCATCGCGCTGGAAGCGAAAGACCTGCACGTCGTCCAGGGCGGCGCCGTCCGGGCCGCTAAGCGTCAGGGCCGGCGTGACCCCAAGCTCGGCCAGCAGGCCGGCGACGAGCTGACGCCAGGCCGCCCCCGTGGCCTCACGGCGGGCCCTGACGTAGCCGTCCAGAACCAGGTTCATGAGCAGGACCGGCTTGCCCTCAGCCTTGAGCAGCAGGGGCGTATCCGCCGCGCTGGCCCAAGCGCTGAAGCCGCTCGCGGCTGCATTCCCCGTACGCACTTCGCCAGTGAGGGTAACGCGTCCGCCGCCGGGGAGGCTCGCGGTCACCGGAGTCTTGTCGGTATGGCGCGTGGTAATCTGCAATTGCTCCGGCCCGGGCTGAGTGCCGAACCACTCGGCCAGCGGCTGCTTGGCATAGGCGTGACCGTGCTCGTCGGCGAGGGCGGGGGGCAGGTCCGCCAGGAGTGCGCCGCCCTTGGCGACGAAGCGCCCGATAGCCTCAGCCTCGACCGCCGACATGGCCTGGACCAGCGGTAGGATCAGCAGCCGGTAGCGGCCGCCATCGAGTCCGCCGTCCCGGACCTGCGCCGGCGCCACAAAGTCGTACTGCAGCGAGATGTCGTTGAGCAGCTTGCACCAGGCGTCCAGCGTCGCCGCCTGGGTCACCGGCCGCCCCCGAAATGTCGTTTCGTGAATCGCCAGCGGCGAATAGTAGATGGCGATGCCATCGGCCTGGCGGGCGCTGTTCAGCAGCAGCTTGTCGAACCCAGTACGAATCTCGCGGCAGGCGTCGGCCGTGGCGATGAAGTGCGGCAGCGGTCGCAAGTCGGCAGCGAACCCGACCTCGTGCGCCATGCCCGCGTTTCCGATGGAGTTGAAGTACCAGGCGCTGTTGAAGGTCTGGAACAGGCAGTACCAGGGGAAGTACTCCTGCGTGGTCAGACGCCGGCCGCCGCAACTGAAGGTGTAGGCGCCGTACCAGTAGCTGGACAGCGTGCCGGGCTGGCGCAGCGAGCGCACCAGGTTCCCCTGCACCGGCGCCCCGGGGTAGGGCACAAACAACTGCAGGTCGCGCAGCATGCTCCACCAGTCGAAACCGCCGAAGCTGTCCAGGGAACCGCTGCCCTCGTGACCGACCAAGGCCGACGGGTCGATCTGCCGGATCGCCTGGCTGAGCTCGCTGAAAATGCCAGTCCAGGAGTCTTCCATGCACAGCCGAAAATCAATCCAGGGCGCCGGGTTCCCATCACTCCGGGCAGCAGCGAGCAGCACCGGCTGCGCCGCCTCGAACGACGCCAGCGACGTCTGCCAGGCCTGGTTCAGCGCGGCCACATCGCCGTAGCGCCGCTTCAGCCAAGCGCGGAAGTAGGCGACGCTGGCGGGGGAGGTGCAGAACTCGGGGCCAGGCGAGAAGCAGTTCTCATCCCCGAGGCTGTAGCCGACCGGACAGAAACGGCGGAACTGGCGAGCGCAATCCGTCACCTGCTCGCGCACGGTACGAAGGTACTCGGGGTCGGTCACCGCGGGCTGCCGGGCGTGCGGGTCGCCCTTGACGGCGTCACGGGACGGGCTGACACTGCAGACGTACGGCAGGATGGTCAGGCCGGCGCGCAGGCTCTCGATGCAGCGCCGGTCGGCCTCCTTGCCCCAGACGTGGCTGGGGTACACGGCCTGCACTCCGGCGGCGGCCAAGGCGTGGTTGATCAGCGCGTCCATGTAGCCCTCGCGGCTGGGGCCATACCAGGTCAGCAGGCTGAACTCATCCGCCGGGCGCCGCCACTCGCGGCTGAACTCGCGCCGGGCGGTCAGCACTGGCGTCTGGCGCTCGCCGAGGTAGAGCGCCACGGTCAGCTCGTGCCAGACGCAGAGCGGCGGCGGCAAGGCCAGGGTCTGGTCCAACTCGTCCCGGTTGGCGGGATGAGGTACCTCGCTCGTGAGCAGGGTCCGGCCCAAGGCGTCGGAGACCGCTAAGCGCCAGCGCCCGGCCGCCAAGGGCGCGCTCAGTTTCACCTGGAAGCGAACCGCTGCCGCCGCGGCGAACAACTCCTCGGCCATGCTGATCTCGCTGACAGCCGGTTCTGTGCGGGTCTGGAAGCGTAGGCAGGCCCAACCCGCCACCGCCTGGTCGCGCCGGACCCGGAGGTTGGCAAAGACGCTGCCGGCAGGCAGCTCCGGCGTCGGCAGGGCGAGCGTGCTATCGCCCGCGGCGATCCGGGTCGACAAGGACGTGGTGGCGAGGGAACGCCCGGCCGCATCGCACCAATCGATCTCGACTCGGCCACGCCAGAGGGTCTCGGTGGCAGACAAGCTGAGCGTGAGCGCCGCCGGTGGCGTGGCCAGCGGCCAGGTCCGGGGCGTCAACTCCAAGACCCGCACCTGCGGCTCCCGGCGCGCCGCCCACAGGATGCTGCGGATGGCAATGCTCTGGTAGATCTCGTAGTCCTGTCGGGTCGCAGGGCTCGACTCTGGCGGGGTCAGGTATTCATTCGCGCTGCCGGAGATGGCGTACTGCAATTGCAACACCCTCCCCTGCCCCAGCGAACTGGTGCGGAAAAGCGGGTTCTGCGGGCCAAACGCCGCCAGATTGGCCACCCCGTCGAGCTGCAGGCCGCCCAGAATCTGGCTGCTGTCGTCCGCCGTGCCGAGGGCCATGAGCCGATCCAGATACTCGGCGTTCTGGCGGTAGCCGATCACCAGGCCGGCACCGGCGTCGACCTTCCGCAGGATCTCGTAGACCGCCCACAGCGGTAACGTCTTCCAGTCCGTGCCCAGCACCAGGACGTCGTAGTCGGCGCGCAGCTTCTCGCGCAGGTCAGCCGCGATCTCGTCGCTGAACAAGCCCTTGACCCAGGCGTAGGACGGGATCGTCTGCCGGTCGTAGCCCAAGCTGGAGCGCACCGCCGTGAAGGCGACCGTCACCGTCGACTCCAGCCGCTGCTCGAGTTCAACCGTGTGGCGCTGGCAGGCCCACGGCGCTATGACCAACAGGCGCACCGGCCCGGTGGTGTTGGGCTTGGCCCAGGCAACGTGCGGCGTCACCACGGCATCCGAGACCTCGTAGTACTCAGGCTCGTAGGGGATCGGTTCCAGCCCGGAGGCGAGCCGCAGGCTGGCCACGAACACCGTAAGCAGCGCCAGGGGCACCACAGGCAGGGTACGATAGCGACGGGTCATAGCAACCCCCCAATCCTGCTGAGTTTCTGCGCTCGATCGCAACCCGGAGCGCGGCGTCAGGGCCCGACCTCGCGGCCAAAGCGGCTTCAATCCGCCGCGGCGGACCGACTCGTCCTCTGCCGACACCCTCCAGCCGCCGCGCTGGGTAATACCCTATCGCGTATGGCGACCGCCAGCCCGTCATGGTCGTTATCCGGGACGGAGAGGGCCGCGGCGGCACGGGCGGCCAGGCTGGCATTGCCCATGGCGATGCCGAGGCCGACCCCGGCCAGCAGATCGATGTCGTTGTCGCCATCGCCGACCGCGATGGCATCCTCAAGCCGACATCCCAGGAAGGCGCACACCCAGGCGGCCGCCAGCAGTTTGGTCGCGGCAGGGTCGCAGAAGTTGAGAAAACCGTGTTCGGCAATCATGGCGGCGAAGCGCACGCCGGACAGGCCCGCGGCGGCAGCGTTCAGCGCGTCTCTGACGGCAGGCAGTTCGTCCGCCCGTGCCACGCTCAGGTAAAGCACTTTCTCTACGCCCAGGGCCGGGTCGCGCAGAACCTCAGGACAGACGACTTCAACAAACTCGTTGTTGCGGGCGATCAGCTGGTGATCGGGGGTGCATGCCAGCGCCAGTACCCGCGGGCCGGCAAAAGCCACCGGGACAAAACCGCGGGCCTCACCCTGATCGAGAAGCCAGGCCACGCTGGCGGGCGACAGGCGCCGGTTGAGCAGGCGGCGACCGCCTGCCGGGTCAACGACATCGGCGCCGTTGTTGGCGATCTGAGGGGCGGTCAGACCCAGCTCGGCAACCCAATGCGCCACCGCCTCGAACATGCGGCCCGTCGCAAAGCAGACACTGACCCCGGCCTGACGCGCCTCGATCACGGCGGCGCGCACGCCGTCCGTCAGCGCCTTGGCCGAGTTGAGGGAGGTCCCGTCGACATCGAGGAACAACACCCGACAGGAGCCTGAGAAGCGGGGCATAGGCAACGGTCTCCGTGAGTAGAGCGGGTAATGTATCCCGTCCAAGGGCTCGGGCCAGTGGCGCCCACTCCCGGCGCCTGCCTTGCATGCCGGGCCTCGGTCCCTATGGTAACGGCCTGCCTGCGCAACGATGGAAAGGCTCAACCTGGTGAAGAGGGACGGTATCCTTGCGGTCGATGCCGGCGGCTCCAAGTGCGAAGCCCTTCTGCTGGACACCGAGGGGGCGCTGCTCGGCTATGGCTATTGCCGGCAACTGGGAGTAGGCGGTCGCGACCGGCGCGCCATCGAGGCGGCGGTAGCGATGGCCTACCTCACGGGCGACTTCGGAACCCTGTTTACCGTGGGGCTCTGGGAAGCGCTGGCCGCCAGCGCCGCGGACGGCACCCAGCCCGAGCGCCTCGAGTCCGTGCCCTGGAGTGAGCCGGGAACCGCCTTGGCCCAGGCGGGCTTGCGCTATGGTTGCGTGCTGCTGGCCGGCACCGGCGCCTTCGCCCATGCCAGCCTGGAGGATGGCCGGAGGGGCCATCTCGATGGCAGCGGGCCGCTCCTGGGCGATTTCGGCGGCGGCTACCATGTCGGCCAGATGGCCCTCAACGCCACCGTGCGTTCGGATTGGCATCCTCGGCACCACACCTCGTTGCGCGAACAGATCCTGGGACGCTTCAACGTGCCCACCCCCCAGGCGTTGTTCAGTCTGAATCTCTTTGCTCAGGACCGTTCGGTCGTCGCGGCGCTGGCCCAACTGGTCAACCAGGAAGCAGCCGCCGGCGATGGGGTATCCAAGGCCATTTTGGTGCGCGCGGCGGAGACCCTGGCTGAGACCTTTCGCGACCTCGTCTCGGTGCTGGATATCGCCACCCGGCCCTACGTGGTGGCGGGCACAGGGAGCCTCATCCGCTGCTCGGACCTCTACTGGCAGGCCCTGCGGCGACAGATCAGCGCCATCGCGCCTTGTTTCACGCCCTGCCGTCTGACTCAGCCGCCGGTGGTCGGCCTGGCCACCATCGGACTGCGCCACGCTCTCGGAGAGGGCGCCGAACCCGCCCTGGAACGCCTGCGACACTCAATCATCCCACCCCCGCAAAAAGGAACGCTCTCATGACCATCCCGCGCTACACCGCCGCCGCCCGCGCCGTGATCGACTTCCTGGAGACGCAGCAGGCTGCCAGCATCGAGGCTGCCGCCGACCTGGTGGTCAGCGCCCTGCGCCAGGGTGGCACGGTCAGTTGTTCCGAGATCGGACACGGCATCCAGGGAGACTTCCTGGGCCGCGCCGGTGGGCTGTTCGCCGTGCAGGCATTCTCCTACTCGATGAACGTTACGCACCCGCTGCCGGAGTGCCGCCGCAAAGCGCAGCCCGCGGACCCGGACGAAGACCTGCGCCGCATCCGCACCGCGCTGGCTCACAGTTCCCTGCGGGCCGGCGATGTGATGTTGACGGCCTCGGTGTCCGGCCGCAATCGTGCCCCGGTCGAACTGGCCTTGGCTTGCCGGGAGCGCGGCGTGCGGGTCATCGGCTTTACCTCCATGACCTATACGCGGAAGGTGACCTCTCTGCATCCCACCGGCAAACGGCTGTTTGAAGCGGTCGACGTGGTGGTGGATTGCGGCGCGCCGTACGGGGACGCGGGCGTCGAGGTGCCTGGGTACGACGTGGACCTTATCCCCATGTCGGGCTTAGGCATGCTGACCGCAGGCTGGATGATCTGGGGCAGCGTCATGGAGAAGATGGCCGCGGCGGGAACCCCTGCCAGCGTCTACATCAGCCACAACCGGGATGGCGGGCCGGCCTTCAACGAGAAGAGTCGGGCGCGCTACAACGAGAAAGGCTACTGAGCCATGACCGCCCAGGCCTACTTCGCCCGCGCCATCGCGACGCTTGAGCAGGTGGCAGCCACCCAGTCCGAGCCCATCGGGGCGGCGGCGACTCTGGTGGTTGACGCCGTGGTCGGCGGCCATGCTCTCTACGCTTTCGGGGCCACGCACTCGTTCATGGTGGCCGAAGAACTGGTCTATCGCACCGGCGGCCTGATGCTGGTGAACCCGATCTACCCGCATGGCATGAATCTTTCCGTACGCCCCCTGCCCGCAACCTCGCAACTGGAACGCGTGCCCGGACTGGGGAAAGAGCTCCTGGGCACCGCGCCGGTCGAGGCCGGCGACGTGGTCATCGTGGCCTCGACCTCCGGCCGCAACCCGGTTCCCATTGACCTGGCGCTGGCGGCGTTGGAGCGCGGCGCCAAGGTGATTGGCATCACGGCCCTGGCCTACACGCAAGGAGTCTCCAGTCGGCATGCCTCAGGGAAGAAACTGGCCGATGCCTGCACCGTGGTCATCGACAACGGCGCTCCCTACGGCGATGCGGCCGTGCGGCTCGAGGGCTTCGCGCAGGCCGTGGGACCCTTGTCGTCGGTGACCGGCTGCGCCATCGCCAACGCCATCATCGTGGAGACGGTGGCCCGACTGCTGGCCAAGGGCTATGAGCCGCCGGTCTTCATGAGCGCCAATCTCGACGGCGGCGATGCCTACAACGCGCGCCTGCTGCGCGCCAACGCTCACCGCATTCACTACCTCGAGTAGTCGGCTCCAGGCCGCGGTCCGCCGTCTCGGGGGATACCGCGAACCCGCCCGGAACGGGCTGCGCAGCGCGGGCTCCAGGAAGGCAAACGGGGTCAGGGCAGACGTCTGCCCTATCTGCTGGGGGTCTCTTTCTTGTAACCGCCCTGCCCTCAAACCGCCGCACTTGAGAGCGCTCAACCTCGAGTTATATTTCTCGCCCGGCAGACCATGAGTAGCAGCCTGGCAAACCCCGTCCTCGAGATCCGCTCGGTGGCGGGGTTTCTTTGTCGCAAAACCAAATCGCAGGGCGGGCCGGACAGACGGACCCAGGACACCAGCACAGCATCGCACCAGGAGACAGCACAACATGAGCCGCAAACTGCGCGTCGGAATCGTCGGAGCCACGGGAATGGTCGGCCAGAAGTTCATCGCCCTGCTGGCGAACCATCCCTGGTTTGAGGTGACCTGCGTGGCCGCCAGTCCACGCTCCGCCGGCAAGCCTTACGCTGAGGCTGTCGGGGAGCGCTGGGCCATGCCAGGGCCCTTGCCTGAACCGGTCGCTCGGCTCGAGGTCCGTGACGCCGCCCAGATCGAACGCATCGCCGCCGAGGTAGACTTCATCTTCTGCGCGGTTGACATGCCCAAGGACGAAGTCCGCCAGATCGAGGACGCCTACGCGCTCAGGGAGGTGCCGGTGGTCTCGGCAAACTCCGCCCATCGATGGACCCCTGATGTGCCCATGATTATCCCGGAAGTCAACCCGGAACACCTCGAGGTCATCGCGGCCCAGCGCCGTCGCCTGGGCACCCGCCGCGGCTTTGTCGCGGTGAAGCCGAACTGCTCCATCCAGCCCTACGTTCCTACCTTGGACGCGCTGCGGGACTTCGGCCCGCGCGAGGTCTCCGTGTGCACCTACCAGGCCATCTCAGGCGCCGGCAAGACCTTCGCCCTGTGGCCGGAAATGGTGGACAATGTCATCCCTTACATCGGCGGCGAGGAAGAGAAGAGCATCCGTGAACCGTTGAAAATCTGGGGCACGCTCCAGAACGGCGCCATCGTGCCGGCGCTGGGGCCACTGATCTCGGCTCAGTGCATCCGCGTCCCGGTCAGCGATGGTCACCTGGCCGCCGTGGCGGTGCGCTTCGAGCGCAAGCCCTCCAAGGAGGAGATTCTGGCGCGCTGGGCGGCCTACGAAGGCAAGCCGCAGAAGCTGAACCTGCCCTCGGCGCCGAAGCCGTTCATCGTCTACTTCCAGGAGGATAACCGGCCGCAGACGAGGCTGGACCGCGACCTCGGTAACGGCATGGCCGTTGCCGTCGGCCGCTTGCGCGAGGACAACCTGTACCACTACCGCTTCGTGGCCCTGAGCCACAACACGGTACGCGGCGCCGCCGGCGGCGCCATCCTTACCGCGGAACTGCTGAAGGCCGAAGGGTACATCTGACGAACCCGGAGGAGGCCGCAGACGCGGCGCAAAATACGGACGCCCGTCCGACCCGTCCGACCCGAAGCCACGGAGAACCGGCGTGACCGACGAGAGTGTGCAGCTTGCGTCGGCACGCCCCATCGGCGTGCTGGACTCCGGGGTGGGCGGGCTTTCGGTCTTGCGCCAGCTCCGCGCCCTGCTGCCGACGGAGTCCATGGAGTACGTCGCCGATCAGGCCCATGTCCCCTACGCGCCGCGCCAGGCTGACGAGGTACGCGGATTCGCCACCGGCCTCAGCCGCTTCCTGCTGGCGCGCCACGCCAAACTCATCGTGCTTGCCTGCAACACCGCCTCCGTGGCCGCGTTGGAACCTCTGCGCCGCACCTTTCCGGAGACCCCCTTTGTGGGGATGGATCCCGCCATCAAGCCCGCCGCGGCCGACACCCTCACCGGCAAGATCGGGGTGCTGGCAACGCCGGGGACCTTCCGCAGCGAGCGCTATGCGCATCTGCTCCGCGAGTTTGCCCGCGGGATCGAGGTAGTGACCTGCCCGTGTCCCGGCCTGGTCGAACTCATCGAGAGCGGCCAGCTTGACACTCCGGCGGCGGCGGCGCTCCTGCGCAGCTTCATTGAGCCCATGGTACGGCAGGGCGTCGACACTCTGGTGCTAGGCTGTACGCATTTCCCCCTGGCCATGGCGCAAATTCAAGCGGCGGCCGGACCGGGGGTGCGGCTGATTGACCCGGCCCCCGCGGTGGCCCGGCAAGCCCGCCACCGCCTCGCGGAACGCGGCCTGCTGCTCCCAGAGACCGCACCCCCAGGCCGGGTACAACTGTTCACCACCGGACGGCAGGGAAACGACCTCCGCCGGATGGCCGTCGAGGTCTTGGGGACTGCCCTGGCGCCGGTGCAGACCTTGCGCTGGACCGACGCGGGTTGCCTGACCTCGGCGTGAACTCACGCAGCGCGCCGCCGCGCGACCGCTCTCAGCGATCCTCGGACGGCAGGACTACCACGTCCTCCGGATCGATGCACAGCGACACCGACGCCCCGAGCTCCGTGGCCTGGCGCGGATTCAGCTCGAAGACCTTCAGGCTGACCGCCGCCGTGATCTCGATGCTGTGTTCGGCGAGTTCGCCCAGGTAAGTCGTCTCGCGCAACCGTCCACTGAAGGTATTCTCGTCCGCCCGCCCCCAGCGCAGAGCCTCTGGACGCAGCGAGAGCTTCACCTTGGCGCCCACGGGCAGGTCGGGGCAAGGCACCGTGGAGAGGAACCGACCAAACAGGGCGTCGAGGCTGGTGCATTCGCCGATACGATCGCTAATGACGGCCTCGACGAAGTTGGTCTCACCGATAAAACTGGCGACAAAGGCCGAGCGCGGACGCGAGTAGAGCTCCCGTGGGGCGCCCACCTGCAGCAGGAGCCCATCCCGCAGCACGGCGATGCGGTCCGCAATGCTCAGAGCCTCCTCGCGGTCGTGGGTGACGTAGACCGCCGTAAGGCCGTTCTCCTTGCAGATACGACGGATTTCGGCACGCATGTCCCGGCGCAGCTTGGCATCGAGATTGGCAAGGGGCTCATCCAGGAGCAGACAGGCCGGCTCCAGGGCCAGGGTGCGCGCCAGGGCCACGCGTTGTTGCTGCCCGCCAGAGAGCTCGTTCGGTTTGCGCTCAGCCAGAGCCTGAATGCGGACCACGGCAAGCGCGCGGCGGACCTTCTCCTCCCGTTCGGCGCGCGGCAGGCCCTTGACTTCCAGCCCGAACGCCACGTTCTGCGCCACCGTCATGTGCGGCCAGAGCGCGTAGCCCTGAAATACCATGGCCGTGTTGCGACGGTGGGTCGGCACCCCTTTCAGGTCCTGACCATTCATCAAGATGCGTCCGGCGCTGGGATCCTCGAATCCCGCCAGGCAGCGCAGAAGCGTGGTCTTGCCGCAGCCCGATGGCCCGAGCAGAAACATCACTTCCCCGGCGGCCACCTCCAGCGTCACGTGGCGCAACGCCCGCACGTCGCCGAAATCCTTGCTCACATTCTCGAAGCAGATAGACATCAGGGGGCTACCTCGTGAGGACCCGAACCCAAGTGCTCCGCCTCGAAGGCGGCGAAGGCCGGAAGCAAGGCCCGGTACACGGCGACGTTGCTCGGCACGGGAGTGACGGCACGAGCGACGTCGCAGCGGCAGAACCTGGCAGTCAGCTCGTCCCAGGAAAGCGCTTCGATCGCCTGGGCCGCTCTCATGGCCGCACCCAGCGCCGCGGAATGGGCCACTTCCAGTCGTTCGACCGAGGCGTTGAAGACATCGGCAATGACCTGGCAAATGCCGTCCGAACGGCTGGCGCCGCCGGTAACCCGGAGCGCCGCCGGGGCCTCGCCGATCCAGCCGGAGTGTAGCTTCATACTCAGCGCCTGCGCTTCGACGATAGCCCGCACACTCGCCGCGGCCTGCTGACCCCCGACAAAGGCCGGCTCGCCGCGGCGGACCACGCCGGGCCGCAGCACCACAGGCGTGATCTCGGGCACGAAGTAGGGCAGCATCAGGTTGCCGCCATTGCCCGCCGGAGTCGTCGCAAAGCTCTCCAGGTCGAACTGCGGCCAGGACAACCCATGCGCCTGTTTGACCTGCTCCCGTGCCAGGGAGCCGTTCTTGAAGCAGATCAGGCACATGAAACCGCCTGCGGGATTGCCGAACACGTGGCCGCAACCCTGCGGGTCCACGGCTGGAGTACTCATCGCGGCGAAGTAGGTATCGCTGGTTCCCAGCGAGATCACCGCGGTTCCCGGCCGCCAGCCCCCGACCCCAATCAGGCTATTCGGGTTGTCACCGGACCAGGCCACAACCTGGGCGGCGGGATGAAAGCCATAGCGTTCCACCAGATACGGGGCAACTATCCCGCAACGGCTGCCAGAGGGCGCCGTCGCCGGCAAGCGCGCGCCCAGCCCGCGGGCGGTGGCCCGGAGTAGGTCGGGGTCCCAGGTCGCGGCCGCGAGGTTGAGCAGGTTCATGCCAGCGCCGTCGCTCACGTCGATCGGCGCACTCTTCCCCAAGAGCAGAGAACACATGAAGGAACTCACGAGGTGAATGAGCTCGGTACGGGTGTAACGCTCGGGTTCGGTCTTAGCGAAGCGGCGGATCTGGGGGCCAGCAAAGCGTTCGACCGCCGACGAGCCGCTGCGACGACGGACTTCAGCCGCTCCGCCAAGCGCCGCGTCAATCTCGCGGCATTCGGCGCCGGTACTGCTGTCCATCCAGATGGGCGAGGTGGGCCGCGTCAGACTCCGTCCCACCAGATCGGCAAGCGTTTCACCCCTCGCCAGCGTGCCGGGAAACGGGCGACGCAAGTAGACGGTGCCATGCTGCTGACCGCTGCCGCTGATGCCGGCGATGCCGCTCAGGTCAAGACCCTCCCGGCGCAGCTTCACCAACACGCACTCCAGAGCCGCGGCCCAGAGCCGTGGGTCGGCATGGCGCACCAGCGGGTCGGAGTCAGGCAGAAACCCCTGCGGACAGCCGTACTGCGGCAACTCTTCACCAAAATTGACCGCGCTGGAGTGACTGACGACTCCCCGAACCGTGTCGATCACCACCGCCGTCAAACTCTGCGTACTTGAATCCAAACCGAGGTAGAAAGCCATGAATGCCGCCTCCTGTCAACGTGTTCGCGGGTAAAGTGAGCCCTTCCCGCCGGAAGTCAACCGCGCCCCGGCCCCAGGGTTGTTTCAAGGTAACTACTCAGGTACCCCGGGCAACGCTGGCGGAGCTCAGGGCTGAGCGGGAAGGTAGCGTGCCGGAAAGGTTGGTCAAGGCGGGGTCTTGAGCGGCGGCTTAGGTCTGGCAGATCTGGGAGGGGGCGAACGGCGCGCC
>CAIZKT010000288.1:0-9569 GCA_903933565.1 uncultured Victivallales bacterium
AGATAGCTCGCCCCTTCAGGGCTCAAACCCATAACCATTCTATTCCCAGGGCGTTGCCCTGGGCTGGTATAGAGCGCCCCTTTGGGGCTGAATACCTCGGCCCATCCTTATTGCACAGGTCGCAAAATCCTGTACAAGGCCGGTACAGGACCGGCCACAGCGTCAGAATAGGCTGCAATTCGCGGGGATGGGAGAGGATGGTGGAGCATATCGGAGTTGAACCGATGACCTCTTGCATGCCATGCAAGCGCTCTAGCCAACTGAGCTAATGCCCCACGGCTAACGCCAAGTCCGAACTTAGCGAGGCGATACAATAGGGCAGCCGACTTGTAATGCAAGCCATGGCTGTGCTAAATTCAGGTCCGGCCCGGTTGAGTGTGACTGTCTGCGTGGTAGCGCACGCGCTGGGGGTTCGGCATACGGGCCGTTGAACGCAACGGTTCAGCAAGCTTCCGTGGAGAGCATTCATGACCCGCAATCTGTGGCTCAGCCTCACGACCAGTTTCCTGGTCGCTCTGTGCATTTCACTGTCGGCCCAAGAGAAGAAAGAGAGGGAACCCAAGAAGAAGGGGCCGGAAGCCGCCGAGTCGGCCGTCAAGGGCAAGGAGAAGGCGGCGGCCGAGGTGGTCGCGAAGGAAGCCGAGGTCAAGAAGCCTGTAGCCAATCCGGAAGACGTCGAGGCTTTCCGCAAGCGCCGGGACCCCGACGCCCTCGAAATCGTGGCGCTCTACCAGGAGGTCGACAAGGGCTACACCGACCTGCGCACTGCCATGAATGTGGCCACGGGCGACGACAAGGAGGCCAAGAAGGCCAAGACCGAGGTCAAGGCACTCGAGAGCAAGGTCAAGCGCCAGCTGCGGAAACTCCAGGATAAGGTGGAGAAGCTTGCCAAGCCTTTCGACAAGATCTACGAAGAGGCCAAGCGCAACTACGACCTGCAACGTGACCGGGCCAAGCAACTCGAAGAGCAGGGCCAGGAGAAGAAGGCGACCGCGTACTATCAGCGGGCCGACCGCTTCACCGGCCAGATGGAGGGCGCCAAACGCCAGGGCGACACGCTCCGCTTCTTCCTCTACTTCGAGAGCGCTGAGGGCCTCGACCTGGGGAACGATGTGGACGACGCGAAGGGTGGCGGCAAAGGCGCCGCCCGGGACGACAAGGGCGGCAAGTAGCGCGAAGGGCTCACTGCCGCCCGCACCTCACACCTTGGCCAGGCGGTACACCCAGACGCCGTCCCAGGTCCGTGATACCTTGACCCCGCCGAAGCGGCGCTCGTTGGCCACGAACTTGGCCAGAATGCCGTCGACTTCCGCCGCCGCCTCTGGCTTTCCCACCGCGGCAGCGGCCGCGCTCGCGGTTCCTAGCCATGGCAGCACCGCCCCGCCGCCAACCCACTGCCGGAGCATGCCATGCAGTGTGGTGACGGCATTGCTAGCCCGCTTATACGCCTCCACTCCGGGCTGGTGAAAGGCGTTGACCCCGATGAGTTCGGCGTAGTAGGCCACCGCCCGTTCGTAGAGGGCGATAAGCAGGCCCAAGGAGAACGGCGTCAGCTCGTCGAGGACGATGTCGATGACCTGACGTCCCTTCGCCGTGAGGGCATTGGCGAGGCCTCGTTTGAAGGCGTGCAGGTAGTCGCCCATGGTCAAGCCTGACTCGATCTCGATCTGGTCGGCGTCCTTCAGCACCTCGATAAAGGTAACAAAAAAGTCGTCGCGGCCATCGTTGAGTTGTTGGATGTAGGCATGGGCATCGGTGCCGCCCTTGTTGCCAAACACGTTCAACCCCTGATTGACCACGCGGCCGTCGAGGCCCCGTTCCTTGCCCAGGCTTTCCATCACCAGTTGCTGCATGTACCTGGCCAGTAACAGCAGTCGGTCGGAATAGGGCACGATGACCATGTTCCGGTCGCCGCGGCCCTTGCCCGCGAGGTACCAGGTCAGGGCGAGTTGGTACGCGGGGTTGTGCCGGGGGTCGGCGTGGCTGGTCAGTTCGTCCATGTGCCGCGCCCCGGCCACGAAGGCGCCGAAGTCAAGGCCCGCAAGCGCGGCGGGTACATGCCCCACAATGTTCGTCTCACTGGTCCGACCGCCGATCGATTCGGCCATCGGAAAGCGCTTCAGCCACCCCGCCGCCTTGGCCTCCTGGTCCAGCCGCGAGTGCTCCTTGGTGATCGCCACCGCTCGAGAGGCAAAGCGAACCCCGGCGGCCGCATAGGCTTGCTCCATGGCCACCGTGTTGTTGCGCGTTTCCTGGGTGCCGCCCGACTTTGAAATGGTCACCACCAGCGTGGTCTGAGGGCGGACCACGGCCAGTACATCCGTCACCCCGGCGGCATCGGTGTTGTCCAGAAAAAAGAGGCGCGGGAAACCGCGTCGGCGCTCGGCGGAGAGTTCATTCCAGTAAGGACCATTGAGGGCGAATTGCAGCAGTTGCGGTCCCAGGGCCGAGCCCCCGATGCCGTTGATGATGACGGCATCTATCCGCGTGCCGTCGCCCGGGATCGTCCCACTCCTCACCCCCTCGGCAAAGGCCTGCACCTCGGCGAAGACGGCCCCCTCGGTATAGGTGCGCCGATCGGTGAAGTGGGTGACCTGGCGTCCCTCATCCGGGTTCTTGATCTCGCCCGCCTCGATACGCCGCATCTCGGCGTGGGCCCGGGCGCATACCGAATTCGGCGGGATGACCTTCCCCCACTCCTGCGGGGTCAGCAACGCGGCGAGCTGATGTCCGTCCAGCGGCATGCCGCGGAGGTCCAGGGAAAAACCGTGGGTCGGGTCGACGAAACCGGGCAGTGGGTGCGCGCTCTGCAAGGTGCTCATGGATCGGGGGCCCTGTCGTTTTCGAGGTCTGGCAATGGGATCGGGCGCGGACTATACTTGCGCGTCGACTCTGGGAACTCATGCCGGGCCGGTACTATAACACGCCTCGGATGGCCTGCCGCCGGCCGCGCCGGGCCCGGGGTCAGGCCGAGTGCCACACAGGTACGATGAGCATTATCCGTGTTCTGTCTCCTGATGTCGCCAATCGTATCGCCGCGGGCGAGGTGATCGAACGCCCGGCGTCGGTGGTCAAGGAGCTGGTGGAGAATGCCTTGGACGCCGGCGCCAGCCGCATCCGCGTCCAGACCAGTTACGGCGGACAACGCCTCATCTCGGTCACCGATAACGGCGGCGGTATGGACCGGGATGACGCGCTGCTGTGCCTCGAGGCGCATGCCACCAGCAAGATCCGCGAGATCGGCGACGTGGGCCAGATCCAGACCCTCGGCTTCCGCGGCGAAGCGCTGCCCAGCATCGCCTCCGTCAGCCGCTTCCTCTTGCAGACACGCCAGCCGGAGAGCTCGGCAGGAACCGAGGTCCTGGTTGAGGCAGGCATTCTCAAGGACGTGAAAGACTGCGGTTGTGCGGCGGGCACTCACGTGCGCGTTACCCATCTTTTCGGCAACCTGCCGGCCCGCCGCAAGTTCCTGCGCACCCCAGACACTGAGGACGCGCACATCCACGAAGTCGTACTGCTCCAAGCCCTGGCCCACCCTGAGGTAGCTTTTGAATACCTGGCTGATCAGCGCGAAGCCGTACGGGTGGCGGCCACGGGCGACGTCGGCACGCGCATCGGGATGCTCATGGGCCGGGATGTTCTCGCGGAGATGTTGCCGGTCGACTACACGGAGGACGGCATTCAGGTGCGCGGCTACGCCGGCAAACCCGGCATCTCCCGCGCCAGCCGCCGCGAACAGCGCATCTTCGTGAATGGCCGCCCGGCCAGTGCCGACGTCGTGTACTTCGCGATCCGCGAGGCCTACACGAACCTCATACTCAAAGAGCGTTTCCCCCCGCTGGTGCTGTATCTCGACCTGGCGCCGGATCAGGTGGACGTGAACGTACACCCAGCCAAGCGGGAGGTGCGCTTTCGCGAAGCGCGGAAGGTCGGACAGGTGGTTACGGCAGCCGTCAGCCGGGCCCTGCGCGGCATGCTCACGCTGGCTCCGGCCGCCCCGCCAGGCAGCGCGTTGGCGGCGCCGCCGGTAAGCGTGGCAACCCCGGCCCCAGCCCCGGCCCCGGCGGCCCAGCCGTTCCGCCTTAATCCCGGCACGCGCCAGCCACGCCTGCCCTTGCAGCAGCTTCCCGCGCTGCCGGCGCCACCGCCTGCCGCCGCGGCAGAGCCCGTGGTCGCGTCGGCACCTCTGCCGCCCACGACCGAGGCCGCGCCCCCGCCCAGCGCGCCCCCGGCGCTGTCGACGCGGCCGCCGGTGGCGCCGTCTCATCCTCCGGTCCCGCCCGCCGGCAACGCCCGCGATGAGATCAGTTCCCTGCGCGTCCAGGGCACCCTGCGCGGCCAGTACATTGTGGCGGAAGGACCCAGGGGCCTTGTGTTGCTGGACCCCGTGGCGGCCCATCAGCGCATCCTCTTCGAACACCTCCTCCGCAATGCGGCCACGTCGCAGGTACTGCGCCAGCAGCTCCTGCTGCCGGTCACAGTCGACCTGGGACCCGACGACGCCCAGCGCTTGCGCGAACACCTCGAACCGCTGGCGCGGCTCGGTTTCTCCATCGACCACTTCGGCGGCAACACCTTCCTGGTCAGCGCCGTGCCCGCCAGGTTCCCGCCCGATAACGTGACCGGATTGCTCCGCGACATCCTTGATGAACTGGCCGAGCGTGGGCGCGTCACTCCCGCCAGTGACGAGGTCCGTATCGCCCGCGCCGCCGCGCGGCATGCGGTGACTTCCCGGCACAAACTGAGCGAACGCGAAATCACGGAATTAATCCGCGACCTGGCCCGCGCCGAGATGCCGTACACCGACCCCAATGGACAGCCGGTGATGGTCAACATTCCCTTTGCCGAGATTGACCGGCGCTTTGGCCGCCGTGACGGCGACTGAACTGCCGCTGCTGCCCCGTCAGGCCCAGGGTTGGACGGGGTGCATACGCCAGAGTATGTTACTCTGCCCAGCGACAGAACGAACAGAGGAACGTGCCTATGAGCAGCACACGCAAGACATGGGCTGTACCGACCGTCTTGGCGATCACGGGGGTGGCGGCCGCAGTGGCGGTATCGTCGGCCTGGGCCCAGACGCCTGAGACGCCGAAACTGATCCCCATCGAGATCACCGCCAGCGATTACACCTTTTCCCCTGAGACCGGACAGGGGCACGGCGAGGGTAATGTCCGCGTCCGCTACCAGGACGTCGCTCTGGACGCCGATGTGGTGGACGTGAACTTCAAGACCCGTGACGTCTCCGCCAAGGGCAACATCCTGCTCAAACGTGGTCCCTTCGAGTGGCGCGGCCCCCAGGTGGCGGGGAACATCGGCACCAAACAGTTCGCCTTTGGCACCTTCGATGTGCGGACGGGCGTCTGGTACGGCAAGGGCAGCGCAGGTTCTCACCTCAGCGACGGGACCGCGCAGCTCGATCACACGAACATCACCACCTGCAACCTGCCCAGTCCACACTACAGCGTCCAGGCTAGTCGCGTGCTGTACTATCCGGATGGTAAGTTCCGGGCCTACAACACCGTCTATCGCGTCGGCAGCGTTCCCATCTTCTACTGGCCGGTCCTCTTTGGCGACAGCAAGGCGGAGGTAGGCAGCATCTCGATTCGGCCAGGCTACTCGAGTGATTGGGGCGCATACCTCTTGTTGGGCCGCACCTGGCAAGTTTCCAAAGAGGTCGAAACGACGGCCCGCCTCGACCTCCGCAGCAAGAACGGCGTCGCCCTCGGCAACGATACCGAGATCCGCACCACCTATTCGCAAACCGACCTTGGCCTCTATGGCATGTACGACCTCGACACGCCGGAAACAACCAGCGGCTACAACCGCCGTTTCAAGGCCGCGGATTGGCGCTACCGGGCCAATCTCTACCATCGGCAGGAACTCGACCAGCGCCTCACGCTTCGCGCCAACGTCGATGCCCTCAGCGATATCGATATGCTCGAGGACTGGTATCGCCGCGAGTATGCCCGCGACCCTCAGCCCAGGACCTTCGCCGACGTGGCCTATGACGCCCAGCGCTTCAGCCTCTCCCTCGGGGCCAGCCCGCGCCTCAATGACTTCTATACCGTCGTCGAGAAACTGCCGGAACTACGTCTGGAAATGCCGCGCCAGAAGCTGGTCAATGCGTGGCCGTTGCTGTACCAAAGCTCCACTACCGCCGGCGGCTACCGGATGAACTGGCGCGATTTCGATCTGGCACGGTTGCCATTGACCCTGACCGACCCCGAAGACTACGACTCCCTGCGGCTCGACACCCTGCATCTGCTCTACCTGCCCATCTCGCTGGCGGACCGCATCCAGGTCGTCCCGCGCGCCGGGGTCCGACTCACCTCTTACACCGATAGCAGCCAGACCGCGATCGAACCGGCGGACCTGGAGGCGCTCTACCAGGTCGACGACCCCTACCGCTGGCATACGAATACCGCCATCCTGAAGAATTACGACGACCGGGGCGGGTCTCTTACCCGTGTGGCTGGCGAACTCGGCCTCGAGGCGTCCACCAAGTTCCATCGCCTCTGGCCCGATCTCACCAATGAGACCCTCAGGATCGAAGGCCTGCGACACATCCTCCAGCCCTATGTCAACTACACCTTCGCCCCCGATCCCAGCGAGGATCGCGAGCACCTCTACTTCTTCGACGAGATCGACCGCCTGACCGCACAGAACTTCGTGCGCGTCGGCCTCGACCAGCGCCTCCAGACCCGCCGCAACCAGCGCATCTACACCCTGGCGCGCGTCCAGAGCTACGCGGATTTCCATTTTGACCATGCCGACCACAACAACCAGGGTTACGACGGCTTGGGCGACTTCGGCAATAGGATCGAGTTCACTCCCCATGATGCCTTGAAGACCTGGGTGACCCTGGTTACCGACCTCGATCAGATGGATATACGCCGCGCCGAAACCGGTTTGCAGGTTGGCCGTAAGGACGGTATCCGCTTCTCCCTGGCCTACATCTACCGCGACTCCTACTACCCCCAGAGCACCTACTCCATGGGCAGTACCTTGGTCGACCTGACGGGCGAACACGGTTACCTGGTCCGCAATTTCGGCGCCACCCAAACAGCGGTCGGCGAAGTGTGGTTCCCGATCTCGGAGAAATGGTCCGGCCGGGTCCGCCTGGAATACGACCTCGAGGAGACCGAACTCGCTCGCCAGGTCTACGAACTCATCCGCGACATGCACTGCTGGGTGGGCTCCCTGGCCTTCTCCGAGGACAATGGCGACTACCGCATCATGCTGATGCTCTACCTGAAAGCCTACCCGAACATCAAGGTCGACGTCGGGAGCTGACCCGCCCAGCCGGCCACCAGGCTTAGGTAAGAGCAGGCTCCACTGTCAAGGCAGGATACGAGACCATGCCCGTTCCGCTGCTTGACCTGAAGGTCCAGTACGCTTCCATCCGTGACGACGTCCGGCGCGCCATCGACGAAGTCTGTGACTCCCAAGGCTTCATCCTCGGACCCAAGGTGACCGAGCTGGAACAGCGCCTGGCCGCCTACTGCGCGGTGCCGGCGGCCTGCGGGGTTTCCTCCGGCTCCGACGCGCTGCTGCTCTGCCTGCTGGCCGAGGGCATCGGCGCCGGGGACGAGGTCATCACCACGCCCTACACGTTTTTCGCCACCGCCGGCGTCATCCATCGGGCCGGAGCCCGTACGGTGTTTGTCGACATTGACCCCTTGACCTACACCCTCGACCCGGCGCAGATCGAGGCGAAGGTGACCCCCCGGACCAAGGCCATCATCCCGGTTCACCTCTACGGTCAGTCCGCCGACCTGGACCCGATTCTGGCCGTGGCCAGGAAGCATGGTCTGCTGGTGATCGAGGATGCGGCCCAGGCGATCGGGGCCGAGTACAAAGGTCAGCGCGTCTGCAGTCTCGGCGACTACGGCTGCCTGAGTTTCTTCCCGAGCAAGAACCTTGGCGGCTTCGGCGATGCCGGCATGGTGGTCACCCGCGATGCCTCCCGCCTCGACACCCTGGTCAAGTTCCGTAACCACGGCATGGCGCCGACGTACTACCACGCCGTCGTCGGCGGCAATTTCCGCCTCGATGCGCTCCAGGCCGCGGTGTTGCTGGTGAAATTGGCCCATTTAGATCAGTGGACCGCGTTGCGGCAGCAGAATGCGGCGCGCTATCAGGAGCTCTTCCGCGCTAGCCCCGCGGCGGCGCGGGTGGGCCTGCCGGTGCAGGCGCCATGGGCCACCCGGCACGTCCAGAACCAGTTTGTGATCAGAGTGTCGGCCGAGCGTCGGCAGGCGCTTTGGGACGGCCTCAAGACCGCCCAGATTGGCTGTAATGTCTATTACCCCGTGCCATTGCACCTGCAGGAGTGTTTCGCGGCGCTCGGCGGCCGGCCGGGCGATTTCCCGGAGAGCGAACGCGCCTCTCGTGAAACCCTGGCGCTGCCGATCTATCCCGAACTGACGGCGGCGCAGCAGCAGCTCGTGGTAGACACGGTCGCGTTGCTCCTTGCCTAGGGCCGGCCGTTCGTCTATGGCCAATAACAAGAGCAGTATTGCCGCGCTGTGGCGGTTGTTTTGGACCTTCGGCAAAGCCTACCGTGGGCATATCGCCATCGGCTTCCTGACCGGCATCCTGCTCGGCGGCGCCGTGTTCGGCATCCTCAAATCCTCCGTCGCCCTTCTCCGGCCTTTCGACCTCGGGACGCTCAGTTCCAGCCACCGGAACCAGCCCTCGGCCCCGACCGTGGGGTCGGCCAGCGTCGGCAACCCAGCTCTCGGCACCGCCAAGGCGTCCCGAACGCCGGCCGAGACCGGCCCAGACTGGCTCGAAGACGGGTTCAAGTGGAGCGAACGTCTCGGTCTCGGCCACATCGAGCGCGACCAGACCCTGAATCTGCGCCTCCTGTCCTTCGGTATCGCTCTGATGCTGAGCTTCGTCGTCCTCCGTCTGGTCGCCATCGTCCTGAACAACTACTGCCTGCGCTGGCTGGGGGCACGCATCGTCGTCGACCTCCGCACCGCCCTGCTCGCCTCTCTGCACCGCCAGAGCCTCAGTTTCTTCGGCCGTCAGGACATTGGCCAACTCATCAGCCGCTGCACCTACGACACCGCGCGCATCGAGGGGGGCATCGCCAATAGTATCGTGGATCTGTCGGGGGCGCCGTTCGTGATCGCCGCGACTCTTTTCTTCGGTGCGAGTTATGCCTACAAGAATGATCTCGGGCGCATGGCCCTCTTCTTTGCTGTGGCGGCCCCGCTGGTCATTGTGCCGCTGCTCATCACCGGCCGCTGGGTCAAGCGCTACTCGCGCCAGGCCCTGCGCCGCGTCTCCGTACTGGTTTCCCTTTTCCAGGAGAATCTGACCTGCATCCGCGTGGTCAAGGCCTACAACACCGAAGAGCAGGAACAGGAGCGTTTCCGCCAGGACAGCGAAACCTACTTCCGGGCGGTGAAGAAGGCGATCGTCGCCGAGGTGCTGATGGGCCCGAGTCTCGAGCTGGCGGCGGCCTTTATCGCCTGTTTGTTCCTGGTGCTCTGCTACCTGCAGGGAATGCCGATCGTGCGCATCGTCCCCATGGCTATGGCCGGCTACTTCATGTACAA
>CAIZKT010000289.1:0-16514 GCA_903933565.1 uncultured Victivallales bacterium
CGCGATTCTGGCGGCCATGCTGCTGCCGGCGCTGGCCAAAGCCCGCGAGAAAGCCCGGGCGGTCGCCTGCGTGAGCAAGGAGAAGCAGATCGGCCTCGCCATCACGATGTACACCCAGGACAACCCGGAGTACTGGCCGCGTAATTACTGGAATACCACCCCTGCTTCCGCCTGGTATCCCGCCGGAGTCCCCGCAGCAGGCTTTTCCGGACAAATCGCGTCCTATGTCGGCGATCTGCAGATTTTCCTCTGCCCGTCCAAGACCGACAAGACCCTCAGCTACATCTACAACGCCGGTTATCTAGGTGGTAGTGCCACCGTCGGGGTCACCGTCGGTGCGGTCGTCAACCCCACGAACACCATTGCCTTCGGCGAGTTGCGCGGCGACGGCGCGAGTGGCCTCGACACTCTCAACCAGGTTTACCCCTTTGTAGCCCCCGGTACCTTGCGACTCATTGACCCCCACAACGACGGCGGCAACTTCGCCTTCACCGATGGCCACGTCGAATGGCAGAAGAACGCGACCTGGAAGCCCAGCCAGTGGAATCCCACCTGGACCCCCTGAGCGCCGCTTCTACGAATCCCGCGGAGACCCGTCTCCTATCTTCACTGCGGCACGGTGTGCGCACCGTGCCGCAGTGTTGTTTTCAGGCGATTTGAAGAGCCAACATCTCGGCCTGTCGCGGCCGGGTTACGAACCCGGGAACGAACCCGGGCCGGTGGCCTGGCGAGGTTGGTAGTACCGTCCGCCGCAGCGGATCAGGCGGAGTCCCCCTGCGCGATGAACCACCATCTCAGCCGGGAATAGGCAGCACCCGCGGCTGACGCTTGGTAAAAGCGCGCATCTCGGTGAAGCCAATCCGGCGGAGCAGTTCGGCGGCGCGGCCGTAATGCCGGGTGAGTTCGCCCGGGATATGGGCATCGGCATTGATCATCACCGGGATGCCGCGCCGATGGACCTGGAGCAGCAGCTCTTCGGCGGGGTACGGTGCGGCGCAGGGCTTGTCCCAGCCGGCCGTATTCAGCTCGACCGTCATGCCGGCCAAGGCGATGGCGTCGAGAGCGGCGCCGATCTCGGGGGAGAGGTCCGCCGAGGGGTAAACCCCGAATTTCTTGGGCAGGTCAAGGTGGCCGACGATGTCGCCCAGCCGACACTCGGCCAGTTCGCGGATGCGTTGCCAGTAGCCGCGGTAGATCCGATTGACTTCGGCCGGAGTCAGTGGCTGCCAGTCAATCGCCGCCGTGTCGATGGGGAAGTGGTCGACGGCGTGGACCGAGGCAATGACGTAATCCAGGTCGAGGCGGGCCAGGTCTGCCTTCAGCGCGCGCCAGGTCTCGGGGAAGTAGTCCGTTTCGACCCCGACTCGTACCGGCAGCGGCGCCCCGACGGCGGCGGCGCGCAGGTCTGCCAGGCAGTCGGCCAGAGCCCTGCCGTTGCGCGGCATGGACCACTCGTGGGCGTTGCTGTCAGCGTAGGGAGTCAGCACAAAGTGATCGCTGAGGCCGAACTCGAGGAGACCGGCAGCGGCGGCCCCCGCAATCATCTCGGCGATGCTGTTTCGGCCGTCACTCCAGCGGCTGTGGCAATGGTAGCTGACAAAGGGCATACATGCTCGCACGGTTGTTGTGGTCCCCGAATTCACGGGAACGCCGCGGGTACGTTGAACAGGCTTACCGTTTGGGAATCGTTGACGCTGGGGCCAGGATGCTGGGTCGGCACTATAGTGGCGCTTCCAAAGAGCCGCTAACCGCGGGACCATGACTCATGCAAGACCACTCCAGCGAACGCTTCGAGATTGTCGACGACGGCGACCGGGTGATCGGCACGGCCTGGCGCCACGAATGCCACGGCAACCCGGCGCTGGCGCACCGCACGGCCCACGTCGTGGTCCGCTCCGGCGACGGCCGCCTGTTGCTGCAGAAACGCAGTCTGGTGAAGGACATCCAGCCGGGGCGCTGGGACACGGCCGTGGGCGGGCACCTGCATCTGGGCGAGACCTACGAAGACGCCGCCCGCCGCGAGATGACCGAAGAGATCGGCCTCGACGGGCGCCTGCCGCTCACTCATCTGTTTGACGCGCGCCTGCGCAACCCCATCGAGTCGGAACACGTGCGCGTCTTCGGAGTCACCCACGACGGGCCCTTCGTGCCGCAGGCCGACGAAGTGGATGAGCTGCGCTTCTGGACCGCCGCAGAAGTGGACCAGGCTATGGGCACCGACGTCTTCACCCCGAACCTGGAAGCAGAGATCGCGGAGCTGCGCCACCGCCGCTTGTTCTGAGACCGCGGGTTGCCAGGGCTGTTTCAAGAAACGACCGCCGTCGTACCGCCGGCAGCGAAAGCGGCGTCGACGGGCCGCGTCCGCGGCCCTCTGCCGCACGCAGTCCATATCGCGCGTCGGCCATGTGGAGTGCGCGTGGCAAGGTCGCCGACGGCGACCGCGACACCGCTTTGGCTTGGCGCCTGTGCCATGCCTGACGGCGGGTGTTCTCGCGCAACTAGATACGGCAGACATACAACGGGTTGTTGCGCCGCTCTGCCCGGTTTCTTGAAACCGCCTTGGCGGGCTGCCAGCGCACGCCGCCTTCCGCGGTGGTATGTTTCCTGGCCGCAAAAACCGGCGGCGCCAGGGGATTTCAGCAACACCGTCAGCAGCGGGGGCGTACGATGATCCGTTCCGATCAGATCTTGAAGACGGTCGGCATGATCCAGCACGAGAATCTCGATGTCCGCACCATCACCATGGGCATCAACCTGCTGGACTGCCACCATCCCACCGTCGACGTGTGCTGCCGCAAGATTGTGGCCAAGATCGAGCGCTGCGCCGGCGCCCTGGTGGAGGTCTGCGGCGCGGTGAGCACGGAGTTTGGGCTGCCCATCGTCAACAAGCGCCTGGCGGTGAGCCCGGTGGCCGACATCGCGGCTGGGCACGACCGCGACGGCTTCGTGGCCGTTGCCAAGGCGTTGGACCAGGCGGCTCGCTCGGTGTGCGTCGACTTCGTCGGCGGCTACAGCGCTCAGGTGCAGAAGGGCGCCAGCGCGGCGGACGACGTGCTCATCGAGACCCTCCCTGCGGCCTTGTTGAGCACCACCAAACTGTGCGCTAGCATCAATGTGGCCAGCAGCCGGGCCGGGATCAACATGGACGTGGTCGGCCGTCTTGGCCATATCCTCAGGGAGATGGCTGCCGGCAGTGCGGCGCAGGACGGCTTTGCCTGCGCCAAGCTGGTGATCTTCGCCAACCAGCCCGAGGATAATCCCTTCATGGCGGGCGCTTACCATGGCCACGGCGAGCCGGAGACGGTGCTCAATGTCGGGGTGAGCGGCCCCGGCGTGGTGGCCCGCGCCCTGGAGCGCCTCATCGCCCGCGAAGGCGCGGAGAACCTCGACTTGGACGACCTGGCGGAGGAGATCAAGCAGACCAGTTGCCGGGTCACCCGCTGCGGTGAACTCATCGGCAGGGAGGTGGCGCGGCGCATGCGGACCCGGTTCGGGGTGGTGGATCTCTCCCTGGCCCCCACGCCCAAGATCGGGGATAGCGTCGGCGAAATCCTGCAGATTCTGGGTCTGGATGCCATCGGCGCCCCCGGTTCCACTGCCTGCGTGGCCCTGCTCAACGATGCGGTCAAGAAGGGCGGCGCCTTCGCCTCGCAGAATGTCGGTGGCCTCAGCGGCGCCTTCCTGCCGGTGTGTGAGGACGCCGCCCTCAGTGCCGCGGTGGAACGCGGGGAACTGAGCCTGGAGAAGCTCGAGGCCATGACCGCGGTCTGCTCGGTGGGCCTGGACATGGTGGCGCTGCCGGGGGACACGCCCGCCGAGACGTTGTCGGCCCTGATCGCCGACGAGATGGCCATCGGCGTCATCAATCGTAAGACGACCGCCGTGCGCATCATCCCTGTCCCCAACAAGAAAGCCGGCGACCGAGTCGTCTTCGGCGGCCTGTTCGGCTCGAGCACCATTCTGTCTGTGCCGAACGTCGGCAAGTCGGCGCGTTTCATCCGTTTCGGTGGGCGCATTCCGGCCCCCATTCACAGCCTCAACAACTGAGGACCTCGAGACCACAACGAGCAACGTCGAGCCTCTAGGCGGCCTCAATGAGAGCCGCGAAACCGGCTGAAGCCTCTATTGCTGCACACCCCGCAACGGAGTGGTGAACACCGTGTCGAGCCAGAGCGCGGGAGGGGTAGCGCTGCCGGGGGCAGGCCCGGCGGCGGTTGGTCGTCGGCTGCTGCCGCCGCGGCTGGCCGCTTGGCTCGTGAGGCCCTGGCTGGCGCTGGCGGTGTTCGCCGTCCTGGCCTGCACCAGCATGGCTCGCAAGTCGGCCACCTACGATGAGCCTATCCTGCTGGTCTCCGGCGCTCGTTTCCTGCGCACCTTCGACCCGGCCTTGAATGCAGAGAACCCGCCGCTGCTCAAGGCGCTGTTTGCCTTGCCGACCCTGGCTGCCGAGCACTACCGGACCGCCGTGGACATCGACGCGGGGTTACGCTACTCCTACAGCATGGGCGACGAGTTCGAGTTTGCCAACCAGGTGCTGTTTTCGGACCCCGCGCATCGTCGCATGCTGTTCTGCTGTCGGCTGCTGTCGGTAGCCTTGGCGGCCTGCCTGGGGCTGGCGCTCTACGCCGTGTGTCGGGCGCGCTGGAGCGCGGCTGTGGCGGTCGGGGTGCTGTGGCTCTACGCGCTCTGCCCCAATGTGCTGGCCCACGCCCAGCTCCTGACGCCCGATCTGGGCTGCGCATTCTTCGTTTTCTTGACGGCCGTATGCCTGTACCAGCTGCTGGCCACGGCGCGCTGGCGCTGGGCGGTGCTGCTGGGCCTGGCTCTCGGCGGGGCGCTGCTGACCAAGTTCACGGCGGTTTTGTTGCTGCCGTGCATCGTCCTGCAGACAGCGCTCGTCTTGGCCCTCGGGCCGCGGCAGCCTTGGCGGCGGCTGCTGCCGGGGTTCGTCGTGGCCGGGGTCGTGGCTCTGACGCTGCTGAATGCGGCCTACGGCGGTCGCGGCACGCCGACGGTGCTGGCGGGGGCGCGTTACCACAGCCCACTGGTACAGCGGCTGCAGGCGTTACCCGGGCTGTCGCGCCTACCGCTGCCCGTGCCGGAGGCCTACGTCCGGGGGTTCGACATTGTGGCGTTCAACAACCAGCCCGGCTTCCCGAACATCTTCCTGGGAAAACTCTATCCGCAGGGCGGGCGCTGGTGGTTCTACTACCTCGTGGCGTTGGCCACGAAGACGCCGATTCCCTTCCTCGCGCTGGTGTTTACGGGGCTGGCGTTGTGCGTGCGCCGGGGCCGGGCCGGGGCGGCGGAACTGGCCTTCTTCGCGGTCATTCCGGTGGTCTTTCTGCTCATCTTCAGCCTGGTCGCTTACCGGCAACTCGGCCTGCGCTACATCCTGCCGCTATGGCCGTTCTTCCTGCTGTCCGCCGGGGTCGCCATCGCTGCGGCCCTGCGGCTCTGGCCGACCCTGCGCTCGGTGCCGACCGCGGGGCGTCGGCTAGGCCTGGTCGCGGCGGCCTGGTACGCGCTTTCCTGCCTGCTCATTTACCCCGACTTCCTGAGCTACTACAACGAGTGGGCCGGCGGCCCCAAGCGCGGCTGGCGCATCCTGGTCGAGTCGAACCTGGACTGGGGCCAGGATTTACCGGCCTTGGCCGCCTGGCAGCGTCGGCACCACGATCCGGCCATGTTCGTGCTCTACTACGGCAGCGCGCCTCCCGCCGCCTACGGCGTCCAGGTGCAGCCTTGGGGCACGCTGCCGCCGCCCCCCTTCATTGCCATCAGTGCCACGAATCTGTTCATGGCCCAGGAGGCGCCGCTGGTGCGCTATCTGCGCGACCGCTGCGAACCGCTGGACTACGCCGGCCGCTCGATCCTGATCTACGCCATCACCGCGGGCGTGATCCAGGGCGTCGTAGGCTCGCCGCCAGAGGGGCCAGGCGCCACGCCGTGAGGCGCCGAATCCTGGTCACGCCGGGGCTCGGTGAGACGATCAGGCCGGAAGCCTCAGCTCAGCGCCGCTGGCCGTCGGCACTCACGCCGACGGCGACCCCAGCAGCGCGGCAAACGCGGCGCGCGAGCGCGTCAGCACGTCGTGGTGCAGGCTCTCGCCGCGGGCATCCATGGTCACCACCGCCGGGAACTCCTCCACCCGTAGTTCCCACATCGCCTCGGGCGCGCCAAAGCGCTCCAGCAGATGCACCCCGCGCACTTCCCGGATCGTGTCGGCCAGCACCTGGGCCGCGCCCCCCACGGCGTGCAGGTACAGGCAACCCACCTCGCGGCAGGCTTGGCGGGTCGCTTCTCCCATGCCGCCCTTGCCGATCACGGCCCGGATGCTGTAGCGCGAGATCAGCGCGGCCATGTACGGTTCCTCCCGGCTGGAGGTCGTCGGCCCCGCGGCGATCACCCGCCAGTCGGAGCCCTGGCGCACGACGACCGGTCCGCAGTGGTAGATCACCGCGTTGCGGAGGTCGCACGGGCTGGCACCGCCTCCCGCCAGGTAGTGATGCACCGCGTCCCGGGCCGTATACATCGTCCCCGTCAGCACCACCCGCTCGCCGACGGCCACCTGCCGCACCGTTGCCTCGTCGAGAGGTAGAACAAGTTGTTTCGGCATCGCCATGCCAGCCTCCGCGCCAAGCCCCGATCCCGCCCGTCAGCTCAGGGCGCCTTGCCTGCTCCGCCCGCCGCCTCGCCAGGTTTCCCGGCATCCTTCCCCGCGGCCGACGGTTCCTCGAAGTGATAGACCTCTTCCCCTGGACGGCACATCCCAAATTTCTCCCGCGCCACGCGTTCGATGGCCCGGTAGTCCGTGCGCAGTTCGCGCAGTTCACGATTCAGGCGCTCGATCTCTTGCGCCTGCCGTTCGAGGCTGGTCCGCAGGCGCCCGATGGACTCTCGGGTGGCACGGGTTTCCCGGTAGACCGGCCCCAGCCAAACGACACCCACCAGTCCCAGACCGACCATCACACATGACATCAGCGCGGTGCGCGTCTTCATCGGGCTCACTCCCGGCCAGCGGGACTAGTTCAGGGTCACGTCGATCCGAATGTACGAACTCCGTACCTGGTTGCGGATCGTATCCACGGCAATCAGGACCAGCGGGAGGCGCGAGCCGCTCCGCGTCTTGGCCAGCGCGCGCCCCAAGGCGTCAATCGAGACCGTCTCCAGGCCGGCCGCCTGCGCCAGGATGTCTCCCCGGCGCACCATGTCTCCCCAGCGTACCTTGCGCTTGGCGAACTCGCTGTCCGGAAAGACCTCGGTGATCGCCAGCCCCTGCATGTTCTCAGGCAGGCCCAAGGCGCGTCTTAATCCCGGATTCAGCGGCTGAACCCGAATCCCCAGCCGCTGTCGTACGAGCACTGCGGCGGACATCTCCTCCACGGGCACATGCAGCGTCCGGCCATCGGCCCGTTCAAGGCGTGCCACCGCGCCGGTGGTCAGCCGCCACAGGCGCCGACCCACGTCCAGCGCCCGCGCTGTCCGCTCACCGTTGACCGCCACAATGACGTCCCCCACCTGCAGGCCGGCCCGCGCCGCCGGGCTGTCATCCCACACCTGCGTCACCCGCACGGTCGGGCCCGCCGCCGTCATGGCGGTCTCAAAGCTGAAACCGCAGTACCCGCTCGAGAACCGCGGCGGCGCCAGCCAGGACGCCAGCACCGTCTCGATCCGGTGCAACGGAATGGCGAAACCGATCCCTTCGGCGTCCCTGCGGATGGCCACGTTCATCCCGATCAACTCCCCGTCCAGGTTGACCAGCGGCCCGCCGCTGTTGCCCGGGTTGATGGCCGCATCCGTCTGCAGGATGTCATTGAAGGCCACCTCGCCATCCCGGTAACTACGGTTGCGGGCGCTCAACACGCCGGTCGAGACGCTGTTCTCCAGGCCGAAGGGATTGCCCACCGTCACCACCGTCTCGCCCAGCAGCAGGTCGTCAGGCAGAGCGAAGGCGATCGCCACCAGACTCTCGCCCGAAAGATCCCCCGTGAGCTGCAGCAGGCACAGGTCGCTGTCCACGTCGTAGGCGATCGGCGCCGCCGGGAACTGGTCCCCGTCCAGCAGACGCACCATCACGTTGGAGGCACGCTGCACCACGTGGTAGTTCGTCAAGATCAAACCATGACTATCCACAATGATGCCGCTCCCCACCGAGGTCGACTCCGCCAGCCGGTCGAACTGCAACGCAAAGAAGCGCTCAAACTCCACCGCGAAGGGATCCGCTACCCGGATCACCGTCTGCGTACTGATGTTCACCACACTCGGCATCGCCGCCTCTACCGCCTCCACCACCGGCGTGCGCCGCAGCGCCGACGCCTCGCGGCCAAACCCAACCCCAGGGCCACTGCACCACGCCGCCACCACCAGGAAAAACCTTGTTACGCCCCTTGACATTCTTAATCTTTTATGCTTACTTAAAGTAGTGCAACCGAGAACTCACGAGGGCTGCGACATGAGCACCGCCAACCTCTCCGTGGATGCCCTGCTGTGCCGCGTCAGGGACTGGTACGAACCCCTGCGCCAGAAAGTCCGCGGCGCCTGCACTCAGGCCGATCTCTGTGAAAATAGTGACGCGGGCGAGGAGTGTCAATGCAGTGAGCGGTTTTTGCAGATACTCTGGAACGAGCAACGCCTGACGCCCATCCTGCGTACGGTCGATGCCCAACTGGTCGAGGTTATCAGTCCCGGAACCTGGAACGTCGAGGGCGGCCCCGATTTCCGCAACGCCGTCGTGCGCATTGGCGGCAGGCTGTGTCGCGGCGCCGTGGAGGTCCATGGCCGCGCCGCGGACTGGTTTCGCCACGGTCACGAACAGAATCCCGCGTATGCCGAGGTCATCCTGCACGTGGTCTGGCAGGCGGGAGACCGCCATGCCAGCCCCGCGCTCCCCTGCCTTGAACTGCGCGCCCACCTCGAGGCGCCCCTCCGTGACCTCTTCGAGGAGCTCCAGGCAACGGTGTACCCCTATGCCCGCCAGGTCTCTCCCGGCGTCTGCGCCATGCGCTGGGCCATGACCGACGACGCCACCGTTCAGCGCCTCCTGCGCACCGCGGCCCTGGCACGCTTCGAGGACAAGACCCTGCGGCTCCAGCGTCACGCCGTGGCCGTAGGCCCGGCCCAGGCCGCCTACGAGGCCCTCTTCGAGGCGCTCGGATACAAGGCCAACCGTGTCCCCTTCCGTGCCCTGGCTCGCCAGGTCCCCCTGCAACGCCTGCGCCAACTGCCTGACCACCCGGCGCGCGAAGCCATCCTCTTCGGCGCCGCGGGACTGCTTCCTGACCCCAGCACCGCGGCCGTGCTGCCCGAATGGAACGAGCGCGTCCGCGACCTCTGGGACCGCTGGTGGGCCGCGGGTGGCGTGGTGCTCGGACTCTCCTGGCAGCGCGGCAGTGCCCGGCCCTTCAACAGCCCACACCGGCGCCTTGCCGCCGGCATCGCCTGGCTGCGCACCTCGGCCCTCGATCCCGAAGGCTGGCTTCTCGCGGCCGCCGCCAGGCAACCCACGCCCGCCGACCTGCTCGCGGACCTGCGGGCTCAGCTTGACGTTGCCAGTCCCTGGGACTCGGTCAAGGACTGCACCGTTCGCCTGCGCCGGTCGGCTCGACTCATCGGGAAGGCCCGAGCCGACGACATCCTCGCCAATGTCCTCCTGCCCCTCCTCAATGCCCTGGCTGCCCGCGTCGGCAATGAACCGCTCTCACGGCTGGCCCGCAGCGCTTTTCTCGAGATGCCGCGCCTCCAGGACAACCGCGTCATCCAAGAGGCGGCCCACCGTTTCCTGGTCCCCCCCAGCCGCTTGCGCAGCGTCGTCCACGGCGCCGCCGACCAGCAGGGACTGATGGAACTCTACCGTTGCTTCTGCCTGGCGTTGAGCAATGACTGTAGCCATTGTCCCTTCACCCACGAGGCTACGGTTTGACCCGCGCCGGTCGCGAGCATACAGTGTGCGATTATCTGGATCTGCCCCGATTTCCCGGTCGGCACCGATAGCGTACCTGGATGACGAGATGAAATACGCCGTTCTGGGGGACATTCACGCGAACTTGGAAGCGCTGACCGCAGTCCTCGAGAAGGCCCGGGAACTCGGTGTGGATGGCTATTTGTGCATTGGCGATATCGTCGGCTACAACGCCAATCCCCGCGAATGCCTGGAGATCATGCGCCTGCTCAACTGCGAAGTGATCACCAAAGGCAACCACGACGAGCAGGCCAGCTCGGAGATGGAGTTGGTGGGCTTCAACCCCCAGGCCGCCCGCGCCATCGAGTGGACCCGCCACCAGCTCAGCGAAGAACAGCGCGTCTGGATGGCCGGATTGCCGTTCCGGCAGACCATGGGCGCTCGCATTACCCTCGTCCACGCCACTCTCGACATGCCCCATATGTGGGGCTATGTGTTCGATAAGTACAGCGCCGAGGTCTGTCTCGGTTACCAGTTTACGCAGATCTGTTTCTTTGGCCACACCCATGTGCCTCTCGCTTTCGAGAAGTACGGCACGGTCGCCGGCGGACGTTACGACGAGGTCCGGGTCCAGTCGAACCACAAGTACCTCATCAATGTCGGCAGCGTCGGTCAACCCCGCGACGGTGACCCGCGGGCGGCCTTCGTGACCTACGCGCCCGACGACCACTTGGTGCAGTTGCACCGGGTCGAGTACGACATCCCGATGGCCCAGAGCAAGATCCTTGCGGCTGGCCTGCCCGACCGCTTGGCGCAACGGCTCGCCGTGGGCCGCTGACAGCCGCAGCGCGAGTCCGAGGTTCGGCCGGTCCACCGCCCGTACGTCTGATGTGCCTGTGTGAACATCCTCATCGTCAAACCCAGCAGCCTTGGCGACATCGTGCATACGCTGCCCGCGGTGCATCTGCTCCGGCAGCACGATCCCGAGGCCCAGATCGTCTGGGTTGTCAACGATGCCCTCACGGGGTTCGTCTCGCTCTACGCCGGCGTCGATGAGGTCATTCCCTTCCGGCGCGGACGCTGGGCCCGTATCCACCGCTGGCATGAGGTCTTCGCCTTCCTGGCGGAATTGCGCCAGCACCGGTTCGACCTGGCCATCGACTTCCAGGGCCTCTTGCGCAGTGGACTCATCGCTTTCGCCAGTGGCGCGCCACGCCGCGTCGGCTTCCAGAATGCGCGCGAAGGCGCGGGTCTGTTCTACACCGAACGCATTTCCTGTCCAGCCAATTTGCACCACGCTCTTGATCGCAACGTCTTTCTGGTCCAGTCCGCCCTCGGGATTGCCGCCGCCGCCAGCATGCCCGAGTTGGAGCGACCGCACGACAGCGTCAAGGAGGCGCGGCGACTGCTGCGGCAGTACCAGCTCGACGGCGAGGCTCCCGTTCTGGCGGTCGCGCCGGGAGCACGCTGGCCCAGCAAGCGTTGGCCCCCCCGCTTCTTCGCGGCAGCCCTCGATCAGCTCCAACGGGCTCAGCCCGACCTGCGCTGCTGGGTTCTGGGCACCCCGGAAGAAGCTCGGGCCGCCGAGGCGGTCATCCAGGCCTGCGTGCATTGCCGTCCCGTCAGCCTGGTCGGCATGACCGACCTCGGCACCCTGGTGGAACTGCTGCGCTGCTCCGATGCGCTCCTGACCAACGACAGCGGACCCATGCACATCGCCGCCGCTCTCGCGGTTCCTACGGTCGCGTTTTTCGGCGCCACGGACCCAGAACTCACCGGGCCTCACGGCGGCATTCACGCCGTCTTCAGGACCACTTGCGATCTGAAACCGTGCTTCTCGCGTGAATGCCCGCAGGCGAACCGGCCGTGTTCCGATGGCATTTCTACCGACCGGGTCGTGGCCGCGGTCGTGGCCGCGCTGGCGGGGGCCCGCGAGCGTCACCGCCGCACGACGGTCGTCTGCCTGGACGAGGAGATGTGACCATGCTACCGCGCCCCGCTTCCAGGTTCCCCCGTCTGCTTCTCTTCACTCTCGTAGCCTGGGTGGTATCCCTCGCCCAAGCGCAGGTCAGTGTCTCCCTCAAGACCGATCGTAAGCACTACCTGCGCTATGAGCCCGTGGCGATCACGGTGCAGTTGCGCAACTACAGTGGCAACACCTTGATCTTTGGCGATGACGAGGGCGCCAACCGGGGCTATCTGCGCTTCATCGTCGAACGTACGCAGGGCCAGGAGATGCGGCCGACGGGCCGCGGCATGAATCCGGTCGCAGACCTCATCCTCGGCGCTGGAGAGAGCCGTGAGATCGCCCTGAATCTCAACCATTTCTTCGATCTGCGCGCCGAGGGTTCCTACGTGGTCACGGCGCAGATGGGTCACCAACGTCTGCCCAGCGACTTCCGCTCGGAACCCGTCAGCATCGATGTGCGCGAAGGCGTTCCCGTGGTCACGCGTAACCTCGGCCTGCCCCAGGTGGACGGGGGAGCGAACATCAAAGCCCTGGCCGCGTCGCTGCTGCTCTTCCACGACGGGGAAGGGTGGTTGTACTGCTTGCGTGCCGAGACTGACGACGCGGTTTTGGGCACCGTCCGACTGGGCCCCCAGATATCGGGTTCACAGCCGCAGATGGACGCCGACGCGGCCAGCGATATTCACGTCCTGGTCCAGGTGCAATCGCGTCTCTTCCTCTATGCTGTTTACGGGCTTTCGGACGCCGGGATCCGACTGCGCCAGCGGCGCTACTACAAGCCCGACCAGTACGGCCCCCGCCTGACCCAAGCCACAGGCTACCTGAAAGTGGTTGGCGGGAGCGTGGCGCAGGAAGGGGTCGATGTCCAGCTCCCGCCGGCCGGGGGGGGCGCCCCGGATGGCGCGGTCAAGCGGCCCGTGGAGGCTGCGGCGGGCGAACTCCCTGCCGCCAAGGAGTCGGCGCCAAAGGCCGTTCCTCCCGCGCCACCGGGCGACGGCGGCCGCTAAGACCGTGACGTCGGCGCCCGCAACGACGCAGGAGTGAAATGCTTGGCGATGCCACCAGCGACCTGACCGCCACCAGCGTTCTGCTCCAGGACCCTGAGGGGCATCTGCTGCCCGGGACTCCCGTCGACCGGGAGTATCTTCAGGTCAAGGTCCCAGGGTGCGCTCTGGTCTCTATCCTTGGCCAGGGCGGTATGGGCGTCGTTTTCCTGGCCCGGCAGGAACGCCTGCACCGCTTTGTCGCGGTCAAGATGCTGACCACGGACGCCGGACGGGATGCGACCTATCTGGCCCGCCTCGAGCGCGAAGCCCAGACCCTTGCCACCCTCAGCCACCCCAATATCGTGGGGTGTCACGACATCCTCTCGACCGAGCAGGGCACTTTCCTCATCATGCAGTTCGTGCCGGGACAACTCTCGGTCCGCGATCTGCTGATCCGCTTCGGCCGGCTGCCAGAAGTCGTGGTCGCCCGGATCGCACTCGATACCGCCCGCGGTTTGGCCTACGCGCACAAGAAGGACATTTGCCATCGCGATATCAAGCCGGACAACCTTCTCATCTACCGCGAAGACCTCTCCCCCCCCCGCGCCGCCGAAGACGTGTTCCGGGCCGCCAATGCCCGCGTTATGATCTGCGACTTCGGGATTGCCCGCGAGGTGGTTCCCGAAGAAAGCGGCCCGAACACCATCCTCGGCAGCCCGGCCTACATGGCTCCCGAGCAGGTGTTCGACCGCGTCCACGTCGACTTCCGCGCCGATATCTATGCCCTCGGCAGCACCCTCTATCAGTTGCTCACCGGCAAACGGCCTTTCGCCGGTAACGCCGGGATCGAAACGGTCCGCTTGAAGCTTGATGCTGACCTCCCGGATCCGCGTGCCGCAGGCGCGCAGGTGAGCGCTGAGTGCCTGCATATCCTCAAACGCATGGGCGGACGGGACCCACAGGAGCGCTATGCCTCCTACGCCGACCTGCTGGCCGACCTGGAAAGCTGGCTCCACCTCCAAGAGCGGATCCAGCATCGCCACATCCTTGGACGCTATCCGCCCGCCTTCTGGAAAGGCATCCTGGCGGGCGCCTCGACCGTACTTCTGCTCGGCGGCGCCGTGGCCGGCGTGAAGCTCCGCAACCTCTTCGAGCCGCTTCCCCCCTCCTGCGCGGCAACCCTCGGTTACTGGAGCGGCGACCGCTCGTCCTGGCGCGTGGCGGCGCCAGACGCCGAAACCCGGGGCCCCTCGCTGCTCGGTCTCTCCCCTGAAGCCCCGCTCGAACTCAGGCAGATTCTGAAGCCTGACAGCCGCGCTCGTTTCAAAGTCCGAGTGCCGGGGCCTGGAAGCATCCGCTGTGCGCTGCGCCAGATGGGCGGCGATCGCTGGTGGCTGCGCTGGGAACGCAGCAGCGACGGCTCCTGCTCCTTTCTTTCCGAAGCAGACGGCCGTGACATCCCCCTGGTTGAGATCCCGGATCGCAAAGCGATGGAATGGCTCTCCGTTGACCTGCGCGTCCGAGACCGTGAGATCGACCTCTACGTGGACGGTAAACTCCGGGGCATCGCGCCGCTCAAGGAATCCCTCGGCGGCGCCCATCTGGTACTCGAGATCCACGAAGGCTGCCTGGCGCAGTTCACGGACATCTGGATCACCGACCTGCACTGACCTCGCGCCGCCCCCCCTGCCGCTAAACAGGCGCGGCGCCCAACCTGAAACTCCAGGCTGGGCGCCGCAAGATCATTCACCCGACCGTCCCAGGCCCCGCCGGGGGCCCGGGTGGGCCGTCTTCAGCGGGCGCCGCGGATGGACGCCTGCGCCGCCGCCAGGCGCGCGATCGGCACCCGGTACGGCGAGCAACTGACATAGTTCAGACCGGTCTTGTAGCAGAATTCGACCGACGCCGGGTCGCCGCCCTGCTCGCCGCAGATGCCGACCTTCAGGTCCGGCCGCGTCGCCCGGCCGCGCTCGACCGACATCTTGATGAGCTGGCCCACCCCGTCCTGGTCGATGGTCTGGAACGGGTCCGCGGCCAGCAGCTTCTTGTCCAGGTAGTCGTTCATGAACCCGCCGATGTCGTCGCGGCTGAAACCGAACGTCATCTGGGTCAGATCGTTGGTGCCGAAGCTGAAGAACTGGGCGCTCTTCGCCATGCGGTCCGACAGCAGCGCCGCCCGCGGGATCTCGATCATGGTCCCGTACTTGTACTCGAGGGTCGCCAAGCCGTACTTCTTCAGGGTCTCGGCATGGATACGGTCCACGCTCTTCTTGGTGATGTCGAGCTCGGACACGTCACAGGTGACCGGCACCATGATCTCAGGATGCACGTGCTTACCGGCCTTGATCAGCTCGGCGGCGCCCTCGAAGATGGCGAGCACCTGCATGTCGGTCACTTCCGGGTAGGTCACGCCCAGGCGCACGCCACGATGACCCATCATCGGGTTGGACTCGTGCAGCGCCTCGCCGCGCTTGGCGACGTCCGCGGGCTCGATGCCCAGGGCCTTGGCCAACTCGGCCTGCTTCTCCTTGCCCTGCGGCACGAACTCGTGCAGCGGCGGATCCAACAGGCGGAAGGTCACCGGCAGCCCTTCCATGGCCTCCATCGTGGCCTTGATGTCCTTCTTGACGAACGGGTAGAGCTCGGCCAGCGCCGCCGTACGCTCGGCCACCGTGCTGGAGAGGATCATCTTGCGCAGGAAGAACAAGGGCTGCTCGGAGCCCACGCCGTAGAACATGTGTTCGGTGCGGAACAGACCGATGCCCTCGGCGCCGTAGGTCCGGGCGATCTTGGCGTCCGCCGGGGTGTCGGCATTGGTGCGCACGCCCATCGTGCGGAACGTATCGGCCATGGTCATAAACTGCTGGAAACGTGGGTTTTCTGTGGCGTCTATCATCGGCATAGGACCGCTATAGACGTAACCCTTGGAGCCATTCATGGTGACCACGTCGCCTTCGCTGAGAACGAGGTCCAAACCGGCGATCTTGGCCTTTTTGGCCTTGGCATCAACATGCAACCCGCCGGCGCCGACGATGCAGCACTTGCCCCAGCCGCGCGCCACCAGCGCCGCGTGCGAGGTCATGCCGCCACGGGCGGTCAGGATGCCGACCGCCGCGCGCATGCCCTCCACATCCTCGGGATTCGTTTCTTCGCGCAGCAGGATGACCTTCTTGCCGGCGCGGGTCTGGGCCACCGCGTCCTCCGCCGTGAAGACGATGCCGCCGCAGGCTGCTCCGGGTCCGGCCGGCAGGCCTTTCATGATCGGCTTGGCGTCCTTCTCGGCCTTCGGATCCACGATCGGATGCAGCAACTCGTCAAGCTGCTGCGCTTCCACCCGCATCACCGCGGTCTTCTCGTTGATCAAACCCTCGGCCAGCATGTCCATGGCCATATTCAGTGCCGCCGTACCGGTGCGCTTGCCGACGCGGCATTGCAGCATCCAGAGCTTTTTATCCTGGATGGTGAACTCGATGTCCAGCATGTCGGTGAAGTGCGTCTCCAGCTTGGTGCGGATGGCGTCGAGCTGCGTGTAGGTCGCGGGCATCGCTTCCTGCATGCTGTGCAGGTGCCGGTTCTGCTCATTCTTGGTGTCGTCGTTGAGCGGACTCGGCGTGCGGATGCCGGCCACCACGTCCTCGCCCTGCGCGTTCACCAGCCA
>CAIZKT010000290.1:0-3860 GCA_903933565.1 uncultured Victivallales bacterium
CGCCGAGGCGCAGAACTTTGAATTGCGCCTGCTGAAGCCGGACGGCACGATCCTCCGGATGCATCTGATGGCCACGGTCGCGCCGAACGCCGAGGGGGTGAAGCTCAGCTACATCGTGCTCACCGACATCACCCAGCGCAAGCGCGCGGAGGAGGCGTTAAGGGAGAGCGGGGCCAGCGTGCATGCATTCTTTGCCAATCCCCAATTCATGCAAGGCATTGTCGAAGTGGTCGATGGTGACATCCTGCACGTCCACGACAATGTCACCGCTGCGCAGTTTTTCGGCCGGACCGTGGAGGAGATGCACCAGGCGCGGGCCAGCGAAATGGGATTTGCGCCCGAGACGGTGCGCGGGTGGATTGCCCACTATGAGGAAAGCCAGCGGACTAACCTCCCCGTGGATTTCGAGTATTGCCATGGCGAGAGCCAGAACGTTCGGCATCTCCGCGTGGTCGTGACCCATCTTGGCAAAGGCTCGTTCGGACCGAGATTCACCTATGCCGTCGAGGACGACAGCCATCGCTGGCAGGCAAAGATGGAGCTGAAGGACAGTCAAGTCCGGTTTGCCGATTTGGCCAAGCAGAGTCGTACCGTCGTCTGGGACGTGGATGCCCAGGGGCTCTACACCCATGTCAGCTCCGTCGCCGAGGCGGCCTGGGGCTACCACCCAGAGGAGTTGGTGGGTCGGCTGCACTTCTACGACCTGCATCCAGAAGCGGGGCGCGAGGAGTTCAAACAGGCCGCCTTTGCGATCTTCGCGCGCCGCGAATCCGTCGCCAACCTGGAGAACGCGGTACTGCACAAGGACGGGCGCGTCGTCTGGGTCAGCACCAACGGCATCCCCGTCCTCAACCCCGACGGCAGCCTGGGCGGTTACCGCGGCAGCGATGTCGACATCACCGACCGTAAGCAGGCGGAGGCTAGGAGGTTAGCGCTCGAAGCCCAGCTTCATCAGGCGCAGAAGCTGGAGTCGGTAGGACGGCTGGCAGGCGGCGTGGCGCATGACTTCAACAACCTCCTCACGGGCATTATCAACTACGCCGAGCTGTGCCGAGATGGGCTGCCGTCAGAGCACCCCGTTCGCGGCTACCTGGACGAAATCACCGCCGACGCTCAGCGCTCGGCGGCTATCACCCAGCAGCTCCTAGCCTTTGCCCGCAAGCAGGCCGTCGCGCCCAAGGTACTGGACCTGAACGATACGTTGGCCGGTATGCTCAAGATGCTACGACACCTGATCGGCGAGGACATTGCCGTGAACTGGATGCCGGGCACGCACCTGTGGCCAGTCAAGATCGATCCTGGCCAGATCGACCAGATTCTGGCGAATCTCTGTGTCAACGCCCGTGACGCCATCGCCGGGGTGGGCAAGGTCGCCATCGAGACCATGAACACGACGTTCGACAACGCCTACTGTGCCGCGCACGCCGACACGACCCCCGGCGAGTACGTTGGGTTAGCCGTCGGAGACACGGGCTGCGGCATGAGTAAGGACGTGCTCGACCACATCTTCGAGCCGTTCTTCACGACGAAGGTGGTGGGCAAGGGTACCGGCCTGGGACTGGCGACCGTGTATGGGATCGTGGAGCAGAGCCATGGGCACATCGCGGTCCAGAGCGAAGTGGGCAAGGGGACAACGTTCCGTATCTACCTGCCCCGCGCGGCCAGAGAGCCCGAGACGGCAGCGGTGACCGTGGCCCCGGTGGAACTGCCCCGTGGCACCGAGACGATCCTGGTGGCAGAGGACGAGAAGTCTGTCCGGGTCATCGTGCGGCTGTTCCTCGAAGCCCTGGGCTACACCGTGTTGGCGGCGGCAACGCCGGAAGAGGCCCAGCGCCTGGCTGGCGCACATGTAGGCCCCATCCACCTACTGATCACCGACGTGATCATGCCCGGCATGAACGGACCCGACCTGGCCGAGCGGCTTGCCGAGGAGCGCCCCAAGCTCAGATGCCTGCTCATGTCGGGCTATACTGCCGACGTGCTGGCGCACCGTGGCACGCTGGGCGAGGGCATGCCGTTCCTTTCCAAGCCCTTCTTCCGGGACGGCCTGGCCCGCAAGGTGCGTGAGGTGCTCGACGGGGACTAGGAAGGGGTCTTTGGCGGATGGTGTCGAATGCTCTTTGCTACGCTGCGAGCGGCCTCACCCCTGCGGCGGCTCGCCTGGCCGGCCTCCAAGGCTGCGAAGTTTCTGCCGACAGCCTAACGGCTTGTGGAGTCCGTCTGGAGCGCTGAAGGCGCGCTGCGATACCAGATTGCCAGGTCGAAATCAACGCTTCTTGGTTCGAATCGGCAGACGCCAGGTCTGCTGCGCCAAGCTGACCAGCATGCGGATGGGCGTGAAGGTCGCCTGTTGCAGGTTGGAGAAGATGTCGGTCATCATGTAGTGCAGCGCGTCGCGCGTCGCCAGACGCCGCTCCTCTTTCAGGAAGAGGATGCAGCACAGGGCCGCGGTCCGCAGGACGGCCGAGGCGAGGAAGAGCACCCCATGCGAGGTCAGGGGCCAGCCCAGCAGCGTTGTGCGCCAGGCGGGCCCCAGCCACTGGGCCACCAACCCGCCGAAGAGGCCGCTGGCGGTGCCCGCAATGGCCACGGCCATGCTGTTGATCGCGACCGCCGCCGAACTGGCCCGGGCCCGGTTGCCGCTGTCCGCCAGGCGCAGCAGTAGGTTGAATCCCGCCAGCTCCATGCCCGGCCAGGCCAGCACCGCTGTCAGTACGGCGATATAACCGGGAATCCAGCTGGTGCGGGTCACCAGAATCCAGGTATTAGCCCCATTGATGACAATGATCCCGGCCAGCAGCAAAGCCGGCTTAGAGCCGAAGCGGTCGACGATGCGGCCCCAGAAGGGATACACCGCCATCGACACCAGGGTCGGCACCGTGATCAGCAGCAGATTCGCCCGGGTATTGCTCATGCCGACCTCGTCGAAGACATACAGCCAGACGAACTGCCCCACAAAGCCGGTGGCGAAGGTCATCAGAGCCGAGTAGCCTAGGAAGATGCGGAAGGCCGGGTTGCGTAGGGGTTGCCGGACCAGTTCAGCCAGGGTCAGGGTCGGGTGATGATGCAAGGGCTTGGGGTCGGGCACCCGCAGAAACAGCAGGATGTCGACCATGCCGAGCACGCCAGCGGCCGCAAACAGGGCGCTGATCACATCCCGCAGCAGCCGTTTCTGTGTCTCATCCGGCCAGTCCAACGCCATGCCGGCCAAGAGCGATAGCACCAGCCCCACAGACTGCCCGAACTGGATGCGGCGGGCGTTGAAGCGCCCGCGGATGCGCGCCGGAATCACATCGGCCATCCACGACATCCAGGCCGGTGAGGCTATGTTGGCCAGGACGGCCGAGACGAACATCAGGATCACCAGCCCGGGCCACTGCCAGCGCTCCGGCAGCAACCAGGGCAAGCCCCCCATGACCACCCACAGGAAGCGGTGCGCCGTACAGGTCCACACGAAGAGGGCTTTGCGACCGCCGTAGCGCTCGAGATACAGGCTCGTCGGCAGTTGTACCGCGGCCGCCAGAAAGGGGATCGCCGCCAACAGCCCGAAGCCGAACGGGGTGACGTTCAACAGCTTGGCGTAACGGGTGAAGGCCGCCCCGCTGCCCAGGTTCATCCAGGCAGAACCGAACAGCCAGGCAACCACAATCAACCGCAGGGAATCGCGGAGGGTCCCAGTCCCGTCCGCTCCCTGGCTCGAAGTAGGCTCGGCCATGGACGCTCCACCACTTCCGGCAACGCCGGCCCCCAAAAACCGCGCGCAAAGGCCCTGACCAAGAGAGTCCGCGCACGAAAAAAACGCGACCTGTGCAATAAGGATGGGCCGAGGTATTCAGCCCCAAGGGGGCGTTTCGGGCGCC
>CAIZKT010000291.1:0-2604 GCA_903933565.1 uncultured Victivallales bacterium
CTCCACGGCACAGGCCGCGGCGGCGACCGCGGCTCTCGCCCCCCGCGTGCTGCTGGTCAACTCCTATGGCCCGACCACGCAGTGGAGTGTTGAATTGACGACGGGGGTGCGCGCCGCGATCATGGCCCATTTCCCGCAGGCCGTGCTCACGGTGGAGTACCTGGCGGAGGACACCATGGCCGACGCCGCGCCGTCGGCACGCCTGGCCGAGCGCCTGCAACAGGAACACGCGCGGGAGCCTTTCGCAGTCGCTATCGTGGCCGACGACGCGGCCTTCGCCTTTGCCCTGACCAGACGCGACCAGATGCTGCCTGGCTGTCCGCTGGTGTTCTGTGGTGTCAGCGATCTGCCGCCGGATGTCCTCGGCGCCCATCGGCTGCTGACCGGGACCATCCACCTCCGTGACGTCAGCACGGTCATGGCCACCGCCCTGAAGCGGCATCCCGCCACCCACGCACTGGTCGTCGTCCACGATCTCTCCCCGGCGGGTCTGGCCTACCGTGAACAGGTGCAGTCCTGGACCGAGGACATTCTGCGGCACCGACCGGGGCTCGTGGTCGCCTTTCTCAGCGCGGCGCAGTACTCCACTCCCGAACTTATCGAGCAGATCCGCGTGTTACCTCTGGACAGCCTGGTCGTGCTCACCGCCTGGTCGCAGGACCGGGATGGCCATCCCCAGCAACTCGACGATGTGCTGGCCCGGGTCGCCCGCGTCTCGCCCGTCCCGGTCTACGGCGTCACGGGCTCAGGCGGTGGCTTCAGCACCGCCGTGGCCCGGCTCGATGAAGCCCGCCAACAAGGCACGGCAGCCGGGACGATGGCGGTCAAGATCCTCCAGGGCGTGCCCGCTTCGGAAATCCCCATTCGCATCGTGCGTTCCACCCCGGACGCCGAGGCGGCCGCCTATATCGATGAGGATGGGCCACGCCCGACGGCCGCCGCTCGTCCAGCGCCCCCCGCGAACGCTGACACCCCCTTGCCGCGCGGGCTCTTCGCCGCGCTCTGCACAGCGGCCGCAGGGCTCCAAGCGGCCCTCGTCGCCATGCTCTTTGTGGTCATGCGGCGGCGGCGGCAAACCCAGTGCGACCTCGAAGCCGCACGCCGACGCGCCGCCCAGATCATCGACAGCGCCGAACTGGGGCTGCTGGAATGGGACCTCACAACCGGCGCCGTGGCGAGCAATTCCCATTTCGCCGAGAGGCTGGGGTACCTGCCGGACGACATCAAACCCACGCGCCAGCACTGGCAGTCCATGGTGCACCCCGACGACCTGGCGCGGGTCCTGGCGGCCCAGCAGGAGTGCCTCGATGATCAGCGCTCCGTGTACTCGGTACGCTACCGCCTGCTGACCCACAGCGGAACCTACCGCTGGGTCCTGGAGCGCGGCGAAGTGTCGGAGCGCCTGCCGGATGGCGGCCCTTGCCAACTGCTGGGAGTTCAGACCGCTGCGGAACCCCTGCCCGAAACCGCGCCGATGGCGGCGGACTGAGACGATCAGACGTCCGCCTCAAGGGCCTCGATCTGCGCTTTCAGACGCGCAATCTCGTCTTTCTTCAGAGCCCGCTGCGCCTTGCGGATCGCAGCGACTACCTCCTCCTGAAACTCCGTCGAAACCCGCGTCCAGAACTTGGGGTTGGTAAACTGGCTATTCGACTCGAGTATCTGCAGCGCAGCTTCACGCTCTTGCCCAGTGCTCTTCCGAGCATCCTGCATTTTGACTTTCTGGTCGTCCGACAGAGGTCCGCGTGGCATGGTCGTCTTCCTTTACCTTCGGCAGGTGCCGTCCGTGTGTGGTTGAAGGCACCAACGTGGTGCCACCGTCCTTTGTCTAAAATAGATGACTTCCGAAGACGGTTCAAGCTCGCTGGCGCAACTCGGAACGCGCCGCCGCCCAAGGCGGTTCCAAGATCGCGGTTCCCGCTACGGGTGAACGCGTGAGAACGTGAAAGCGTGGATTCGTGGCAGACGGCCGGCACACGCGCCGTAACCCTCACGCAATCACGCTCTCACGCTTTCACCGTGCCGGTGACCAACACCGATGGTCGTTGGGAAAACGGAACAGCCCTGGCCTCCGTCGGCCAGGGGTAGCGCGCCGCCGTGGCGACGTCTACGTTATCGCGTCGCGGCAGAGGTCTGCCGCCATGGTGGTGCACGCCGGCGCTCCGCGGTTGGGGCTCAGGCGCACGCACCTCGAGGAGGAGTGAGCGATGGCTGACATCCGCCCCTTTGCCGCCGTCATGCCGCCTCGCGATAAGGCGCAGAAGGTGGCTGAACCGCCGTACGATGTCATGAATGCGGACGAGGCCCGGCGCCTGGCCGAGGGCAACCCACTCAGCTTCCTGCGGGTGGCCCGTGCCGAGATCGAGCTTGCCGCTGACATCGACCCCTATTCCGATGAGGTCTACGAGCGGGCCTTGCGCAACTACAGCCGGCTCTGCCGCGAGGCGCCCCTGACTCCCGATGCCCGCCCGCGCTACTACGTCTATTCGCTGCTCATGAACAGCCGGCGCCAAACCGGCGTTGTCGCCGCCGCCGCCGTGGATGATTACGACTCCGGTGTCATCCGCAAGCATGAGAAGACACGGAAAGATAAGGAGGATGACC
>CAIZKT010000292.1:0-5622 GCA_903933565.1 uncultured Victivallales bacterium
ACTCTCCACTGAAACCATACTATATATACATAACTAATTTAATACAAACATATTACGCATTTTTTCACAGCTTCTCAGCCCTTACTGCGTCGCGCCCCAGCAGGTCCTGCTCGATTTCACGCGCCCACTTCTGCCCAGCCTTGCTGACGAGCATCATTCCGCTGGCCGCACCGAGCACGGCCAGTACGGCCAGGCAGGCCACCAGCGTCAGGATAGTCTTGTTCCGTCGTTGGACTCGCCGCCCCTCATGGATGGTCTGCAGGGCAATGGGTAGCCTCGCCTGCACGTCGTCCGGGATCGGGCATTGCTGGAACTGCCGCAGTTCCTGGGCGTAGTTGAGCAGTCTGGAGTTTGGTTCCTGCCGCTCGAACAGCTCGTGCCGGATCAGCCCGATCAGGGCGTTAAACTGCGCCAGGACCTCTTTCTGTTGGCGCGTTTCGTCAGAGAAGGACTTTGCGCCAGAGTAGATCTCCTGCATCGTCCCGGACGGCTCCAGAAAGCCCTCCTGGAGAAGCCTCTCGTATTCGGCAAGGCATCCTGCCAGCGCCGCCATGTCCTTGGCCCCGTGGGCGTGCCCCAGACGCTCGATGATCTCTGCTGCCTGCTGAGCGGCGCGCAGGCTCTTCTCCGCACGAATCCACTTCTCCGCGAGGTCCCGGACTTGGCGGGCTTCTCGAGGGGACATCCATTCCGCCTGCAGTTCAGCGTTTAGGCGCTCCATGGCGGCCAGATCCCCGCGCTCGCCGCAATGCTTGACCTGCTGCCCGAGCTGCTGAAGCCAGGAATCCTCGAAGGCCTTGAGTTGTCGTTGCCACTTGTCGTTCTGCGGATCGCGCCGACGCAGATTGCGCAGGTTGAGGACAGCCGCACGATGGTCATCCCGATGGACCGCAGACGCAAGCCCGGCCAGGAAGGACTCCGCCGATGCGTGTTTCGCGTACGCCTCATTGAGTTCGTTCACCGCCCGCTTGTCCAGGGTCTCGGCAATCTGCCAACCACTGCTTTCGCAGACCGAACGCCACTGATCAGCCTGCGGGAACTCCAGGTAGACAACCGTCTCAAGCAGATTCGGCGGGCGCTCCGCCAGCTGCACAGCACTGGCATGCGACTGCCGGGCGATGAAGTCGCTGCACTCGCGCAGGCGCTGGTTCGCCTCTGCGCAGAGAGCGGAGAACTTCACCGCCAGTGCCGCGGCAGCGGCGCCGCCGGGCGCCGTCTTGGCGTCCAGGAGCACCTCGATCCTGCGGACGACATCACGTGGCTCGTCACTCATTCCCATCAATGCCTCCGCTGACGAATCCTCGAATCCTCCGGCGGCTGCTGACCGGCACGCCGCGCGCACCCGTGCCTAATGTGTACCGTCATCTTTGAGTCCACCACGGCCCGATTCGTTCTCGGTTGGCCACTGCACGACGCCTTGGCCGTCGGCCGGCGGCTACCGGGTCGGCGTGCCCGCGGAGGGCACTGGCGTCGATGGGCCTTCTCTCTTGACCCCTTCCGCCGCGGCAGGAGCCGGAGCGGGTGTAAGGTGAAGGAGAGGCTCCTTTCCTCCACCGCTCCTGCTGCATGTCACTTTCCGAACAGTCACCCGGATCCAGCCCTTCTTGATTGCCTCCTCAAGCGCTTCTTTCAGCTTCTGATGCCGCTCTTTCACCCGGAGATCTTCCTCCGCCTTCATCACAGGACGAAGGGCATAGCTCTGGTGCTCAAAGAAACATGCGGCGAAGGCGTCGAGGTCGCGGTCAAGAGCAGCCATCTTGTTGTTCTCTCCGAGGCTGTGCAGTTCGCCGTACCTGTAGACGGCGGCCCTGATGTCATCAGCGACTCTCTTGTCCACCGATATCACGGTTCCAGCCTGCCCCTGACCTGCGAGTTCCGTTATCCCGGCTTCGAAGGCATTCTCGAACCCTTTATCGGCTGCCGTCCGCAGCTCCCTGCACTCCGTCATGAGATTCGTCATCATTTGCATCTTTGCGTCCTCAGGCTCTCTCAGTTTTTCTATCTCATCTCTCCTCCGGTTCTTATACGCCTGAGCGCGGCGGAGACTGCTGCGCCGAACATACTCCGCCTTCATCAGTTCCATCCACACCCCGCCAGCAAGACTGTCCAGTTGGGGAATCGTGACCACCTTGCACATCGCCAGCAGGGGCTCGTCGAACTCGTCCCATCTGGTTAGCCCCGGGGGGAAGGGAATAGGCGCAAGGGCATCGGTAACCGCTTTCCTGGTTCCTTTGTACTTCTCGGCCGTTGGCGGCTTGGCAAACTTGTGCAGCGCAGCCTTCGACCAGTCCTGCAGGTACGCGACTCTGTTCTCGCTCTCCACCAACTCCGCAAGAAGTTTGCTCCCAAGCCCGAGAGCAGCCTCCAGTCGCTTTCTCACCTCACCGTTGAACGCTTTACCGTCGTACTGGTTCCTGATCTCCTGCTTCAGAGAATCCAACGTGGAGACCAAGGTTTGGCCCTCGGCCTTAAGCCCCGATTCGTCGCTCTCCGCGATCTCACCACCGACCTTGAAGACGGTCTCAGCGTTTCGCACGTCGTACTTCTCGATGCGCCAACTCTTCGGAAGCGTTCTTGGAAGCGTGATCCAGAGGCCGCCGTGGGCGAACGCCAATTCCGCCGCCCAGACCACCGATTTCTGGTCCCACAGGAGGCTGTCCATCGCTTCCTTCTCTTCCGGCTGAAGGCTGAGTTCCGTCCAGACACTCCCCAGTCTGCAGATCACCTCAGGATTGCTGAGGCTCAGCTCGTTGGTCACGAGTACAGGCATGGGGATCTGCGGTTGCGGGCACCACCGGATCGCCCGCCACTGCCCCGGGAACTCGAAGATGACACAATGGGTGCGTTCCGGGGTGCGGAAGCTCTCGGGGAACACGGTCACGGAGTACGACCCGCACGTGAAGCGCTTGCCCTCCTTGAGCTTCACGGTCGCCCCATCCAGCTCGCTGGTCTTCTTCCCGTCCATCAGCTCGATCCGCTCTGCGTTGCCGGTGGCGATGGTGATCCTCAGGTCCAGGAAACTGAGGCCCACGGGGGGGGATACCCCAGCATCCCTCAAGGCAGCCATCAGGGGGGTCATCAGGATGTCACGTGTCAGCTTGTCTGGGAGCACTGGGACGATCTGCACTGGTAAGGGTGGGGGTGGGGCCTCCGGGGGCTCTGGAGGCTTGGGGGGAGCCACCGGGGGTTTCTGCGGCTCTTTCTGCGGCGGCTTCTTCTCCGGCGGGAGCTCGGCCTTTGGCGGCGGGGCGGGCGTGGGTATCCTGACGCCAGTCGGTGCCGGGCTCTTGGCCGTGGTGACCGGACGACTCCGGACCCAAAGGACCACCAGGCCGCCCGCCAGGAGCATCGCCAGCCCTAGCCTGGATTCCCACGGCCTGCCGCCAAACTAACACCACGGGGGTCACCCGAGGCAGAGCCGCAACCTGCGGCCGGCGAGCCAGGGCAGTGGCGTTGCGGTCTCGGCGAGTCCGGCGGCGACCAGCATGGGGTTGTGCGCCCGCTTCTGGAACCGCACCGTGATGTCGCGCTGATCTACGGTAACCTGAGCGGTGGCCTGCACCAAGTCGCGGAAGATATGGCGTGAGGTGGCGCAGGCATAGCCGTTGCCCACTTTGGTTCCGAGCAGGCGGTACAGCGAGCTGGCCATCAACGTGAGGACCAAGTCGCAGTTGACCTTCATGGCCACGGCCGACGACAGTGCGTCCATGTGGAAGAAGTCGATGGTGTCGGCAATGCCATTCTCGATGATCATGCGCCGCGCATAGCGTCCGATGAGCGTAGCCGGGGAGCGCTTCATCTGGTTGGTGAGCAGGATCGTGGGCTCCTCGTGGCCGAGGTCCAGAATGGAAAGCTGGCGCAAGGGACCATCGTAGCCATTGAGGTTGATGCGCTCGTCCAGAACCCGGGGTGTGGCGTAGGCGCGGGCCACGTTGGCGAGCTGGATGCGACGCCAGGCGGAGGCGGGCAGGGCGTGGATCCTGGTGAGCATGTCGGCGGAACGGCGCCGCAGGGTGATGAACTCGATGGCCATCCCGTTGAGCTGGCTGAGATTGGCATAGGTGGTCAGCTTCGAGTCGAAGATCAGCTCGCCGGGAACCGCACCGGTCCTGTCCTTCCAAAAGCGCACGAAGTCCAGAACCTGGTCGTTCACGGCCTCCTTGCGGATGTCGGCGTTGACGTAGCAGAAGGTGCGGTTGTCGGCGTCGTTGGCGATGAATGCCAGCAGGCCCTTCTGGCGGCGACTGCGCTTGGACACGTAGTGCTTCTCCACCAGGGCATCGTCGCCGTGGAACGGGATGGTGTGGAAGTCCAGGTCGAAGCTGTTTCCGGGCTTGAAGCCGAGGCCGCGCAGGGCGTCGAACCACAGGCGCAGCAATACCGGGTAGGCGGCCGGATCGACGCGGCAACTGTACTCGGTCAGGAACGAACGCTTGGGGATGACGTTCAGTCCTGCAAAGAGGGCCAGGCCCTCGTCGAACACATCGCCCATGACATGGCTGTGCCGCGCCCCGCCGAACAGCTTCAGGGCCAGAAGCGAACGGACCGCCTCGGGCGCCGGCACCATGTCGGACCCGGGGAACTGCGCCTGGCCGAGTAGGCCCTCCAGGCCCAGCCCGGCCAGAAACGGCGCAAACAGGAACAGGCCGCCGAAGCGCGTGCGGAAGGTTCGCGGCGTGAGGTCCAGTGCACGCACGTCGGCGACGGCGGCCTTTTCGGGGCGACTGCCGGCGGGCCGTTCCTCATCGCCGCGCCTGGGCAGCTTGGCGAAGCCCTCCCGCTTTAGGATCAGCGACACCCCAGCCGGAGTCATGCCCTGGTCCTCGCTACCGAGCACGGCACTGATGTCGTAGACCGAGAGATTCTGCTTGCGCAGCGCCACGACGCGGTCATGCAGCGCAGCTCTGGCCACTCCTCTGCCAGGACCGCGAACCGGTTCGACAAAGAAGCGCCGACCGGGATCCTTGCCGAACCGGCAGGCCATGACCCGAAAGCTACCGACGGTGTAACCGAAGCGCTGGGCGGCTTCGCCCGGGGACAGTCCATCCACGAAGTGGGCCCGTAAAGCCTCGTACTGACGATGGGCGGCGTTGACCGGTTCGAGGAAAACGCTCTTTATGTCTTTATGTTTATCTATTGACACATTTCCACCATGTTACTGTATCTCAACGTTCACGGTCCACGAAAGTCTTCAGCCTTGAGAGCCCCGCCTGGACCGCTGGTAATCCAGCATCCACATGTTGTCTAATATAGTGGTAATATGTCAATCCAACAACATTTGCACATAATACTTAGTGCAGCGAAGGCGGCCCGATGGAGTGTTCCACCAACTGCGGCAAACGTGGGAGCGCCGTGAGCCCGTGCGTCGGGGATACGCAGCCAGCGTGGCAGTGCGGCAGGACGGCGGCGAAAGGTCGCTGCTGCGAGCACGGACCAGCAGGGGCTACGCACGGGGAAAGGCTCGCGACGGAAGGCGCCGGGGATCCAGATCGACCGCTTCCCTTCGGCGCCAAAATGGGCTACTGTGACTCAGGCGCCAACCGGGGCGGCCCCGCAGCGTTGAGCCAGGCGGGTGACCCCCGTGGTGTTAACGGCGCAAGCTAACGTGGGAATCCAGGCTAG
>CAIZKT010000293.1:0-2299 GCA_903933565.1 uncultured Victivallales bacterium
TCTCATACCAGCAAACCCCTACGGAGCTGACGTGCGCCCGTTCCACGGCTGCACGGTTGCGTGTGACCTGTCCATCGCTACAGTACGGGGCCCGGTGGGGTGTCACGCATCCGGCGGTCGGTTTTCGGTAACAGTCCTCAGGTGACAGGAGAGCGGTCCATGCAGTCGAAACCGCCCGGCCCCCGTGCGGGCCCTCCGCGCTCGCTGCTGAAAAGGTGCCTGATCGCCGCTGGGGTTACCGCGCTTGCCCTGATAGTGATCGGCGGCGTGGTTGCCGGCTTCCTGTATTGGCGGGTCCGCAAGCTGCGCGCCGAGTTCTCGGACACCCAGCTCAAGGCGGTATCTGTGGCCGAGGCCAATGCCGATACGGCCCGGCGCCTGAGCCGCACGGTCGAACAGTTCCAGCGTGCGGTCAAAGAGGGCCGGCGCGAACAATTCGTCTTTACTGACCTGCAACTCAACCAGATCGTGTCCACCCTGCCGGCGGTTCGCGAGCTGCGCGGCCGGGCCCTCTTCACCATCGTTGACAACCACCTCAAGGTAGAGGCCGGCATTCCGCTGGATCAAATCCCGGGGTTTCAAGGCCGCTACTTCAACGGTACTTTTACCTTAGACCTGCGCCTGGAGAACGGTGCGCTCAACCTGCGGGTGCTCGAGGCCGAGGTCCGAGGCCAACCGCTGCCGCCACTGATCATGCAGCAATTACGGCAGCGGAACCTGGCTGACCAAGCGCTGCAAAACCCCGAGTTCCGCCAGCAGATCGATGGCCTGAAAGCCCTGCGCATCGAGGGCGGCAAGCTCGTCGTCGAGACGGGCCGGTGAGCGCCACTGGCTGCTGGAGACACCCCATGCTCACAGGTCGCCGTATAGCCGTCGTTCTGCTGGCGTGCATGTCGCTGGCTGGAGTGCGCTCGGCCAGGGCCGCCGAGGAAGACCCTAGCTTTCCTGCCGCCATCCACACTCGGGCCTCGCGCTCGTACTGGACCGAGCGCACCACCCCGCCGCCGCTGACCCGCAAGATGCTCATCGAGAGCATCGAGGCGGCTCGCGTGTACTTCCTCAACCAACAACTTCCCGAAGGCAACTTCACCTACGCCCTGGACGTCATCGAGAACGCCCCCGTCAAGGATGATAACCAGGTTCGTCAGGCCGGGGCACTCTGGGGCCTCAGTTCTTTGGGCCGTGACCGGCATACCCAGTCCACGCGCCGCGCCGTGGTCCGCGGCCTCGACTTCTTCTTCCGCTGCAGCCAGCCCCTGAAGCTGGGCCGCATCGCCCCCGTCTATCCGGGGGCGGACGAGATCAGTACCGGCAGCGTCGCCCTGGTCTCCCTGGCCATCGTCGAACTGTGCAGGGGGCAGGATGACTACCTGACCCCGGTGGGGCGGGGACTCTACGAGACCTGGCTGGACACCTACCTGCAATACCTGCAACACCTCGAGCTCGAAACCGGGGGTTGGGGAGCGCGTTATCTCGTCACCGCGAACGAGCGCGATTCCGCTGCCAGCCCCTACTTCGACGGCGAGACTCTCTTGCTCTACTGCAAGGCCGCGCGCTACATGGGACGCAAGGAGCTGATTCCGAAGATCGAGCGTACCGCCCTCCGGCTTGCCGAACGCTATACGGTTACAGCCTGGCGATCAGACCCGATGTCGAATGACACCAAGGGCTTCTGCCAGTGGGGCTGTCTCGCCTTTGCCGAGCATGTCGAGGCCGGTTGGCAGAACGCGGACGTGGTCGGCGATGCGGCCATGGCCCTCTCCTGGTGGCTGATCGATCGACATGAGATCGAGTCGCGCCGCGGCAATACCGCCTACGCGGTCGAGGGGCTGCTGGGTGGCTACCGCGTGGCCCGGAAACGCGGCGATATAGCAGCCATGCAGGCCTTGCGCGGGATCTGCGAACGCCTGCTGAGCCGCCTGATCAGTTGGCAGATTGGTGGCCCGCAGCAGGACCGCAATGACTTCCTGGCCAGCAACGTGATCGACCCCAGAGCCACCGGCGGCATCCTCTCCGCCGAAGATACCGGGTTCGTCCGTATCGATGTCGTGCAGCACCAGGCACACGCGATGCTCATGGCCCTGGAACTGCTCTTCCCCGAGACCCCAGGACCCGTACCGACGGTCCCCGCCCCGCCGGCTCCCTGAGGCGCGGGGCCAAACCCCGCCACGAATGCCTGGATCTGCAACGGCTGCAGCAGCCGTTGGCAGAATCTCTTTGTTGGGCGGAAATTTCCGCATCACGTTTTCGAACATAGTCCCCGTATTCTGTAGGTACGGTTCGACGAGGGGCGCGGGCA
>CAIZKT010000294.1:0-6378 GCA_903933565.1 uncultured Victivallales bacterium
CGGAGCGGAATGGGACCCGCGTCGGTACGTCTCATTCCGGTCTGTCCGGCCCCAGCCGGGGGCTTGGCTGTCCCTGAACCCTGTTTTCCTCTCCGCCAGTCTCCCTCTCCGTCTCCTCCAGTCGCCGTTTCCCCGTCTCGCCGTCTCGCCGTTTCCTGAACCCTGAACCCTGTGGTCACCACCTAGTGAACTGACCTGCGCCCCGCCGCAATAGGCGCCCTACGCCGCAGGCCCCGCGGCGGTAAGCGGTTGATCCGGCTGAAGCGAACCATCCACAAAGAGTCGGTTCCAGATTTCGAACACCAGCAGTGCCCAGAGTCGGTGGGTGTGATCGGCCCGTCCCGAAAGGTGCTGCTCCAGCACCGTCTGCACGACGCGCGGCCTGAAATAACCGCGATCGCGGGCCGCCGGGGACAGCAGGACGTCTGTGAGCAAACCGCGGCAACTCGTACGGAACCAGTCGCCCAAAGGCAGGGCAAAGCCTTGTTTCGGACGGTCGATGACCTCGGCAGGAACCAGCCCTCGAGCGTAGCGCTTCAGGAGTGCTTTCGTGAGCTTGCCCTGCATCAGGACATCCGCCGGGATCCTGGCGGCAAACCGCAGGAGATCGAGATCCAGAAAGGGCGACCTGGCCTCGAGTGAATGGGCCATCGTGGCCACATCCACCTTAGCGAGATAGTCGCTGGGCAGGCGCACCATCAGGACGTATTGCAGAGCCCTATCGATCTGAGTCGGGCCGTTGAGTTCTCGCAGGAGGTCGTGTTGCGCCGACACCGGATGCCAGTCGGCAACTTGCGCCCGCCAGGTGTCGGTATAGAGGTGGGCTCGCAGGCCGTCCCACCAGCAGAGGTTACCGGCCAGGGCTTCGCGGCTTCCCGCCGCGTAGTCGGTCGCCACCCGCAAGCGTTGCGCCAACAGATTGACGGGGAGCTGTCGAGCCAGCGCGCCAGCGGCCTTTGGCAAGACCCGCTGTCGGAGCAGCGCTGGCAGCCAACTCCAGCTCTGGTCGCGTCCCGCGGTCAGATAGCGCTGATACCCGGCAAACGCTTCGTCTCCGCCGTCTCCCGTCAACACGACGCTGACGTGTCGGCGAGCGGCCTGCGCGATCAAATAGGTCGGGACCGCGGAGGAATCGCCAAAGGGCTCGCCGTACTGCCAGACGATGGCCGGTAAGCGCGCAAACACATCGCTTTCCGCCAGCAACTCGGTATGGTCGGAACCGATGTACTGGGCCACCGCCTTGGCATGTCCCCGCTCATCGTGGCTCGGAGCGTTGCGGAAACCGACGGTGAACGTCTTGGGTCGAGACGGGCTCTCTTTCGCCATCGCAGCGCAAACCACGCTGCTGTCGACCCCGCCACTGAGGAAAGCCCCGAGAGGCACATCGGAAACCAGGCGGCGCCGCACCGCCTGGCGCAGGTAGTGGTCAATACCCTCGAGCCATTCGTCCGGACTGCGATTCTCCTTGACAGAATAGTCCGGGACCCAGAAGCGGTGGAGCGCTACGCCTGCCTCGCTGAAGGTGGCCCGGTGCCCAGGCGGAAGTTTCATCACGCCCCGGTAGATCGAGCGCTGTTGCGTGATGAAGTAGTAATACAGGTATTCGTCAAGCGCCCTCTCGTCGAGATCGAGAGACTTCCCGGCTGCCATCCAGATGCTCTTGATGTCGCTGGCAAAACTGAGCCGGCCGCGGTGCAAGCGGTAGAACAGCGGCTTCTTCCCTACATGGTCACGGAGCAAATGCAGAAGGCGAGTACGGCGGTCCCAGATCGCCACGGCAAACATGCCCACAATGCGGCCGGCCAGCCCGTCGATGCCCCACTGTTCATAGCCGTGAATCAGGGTCTCAGTATCCGTACGCGAGCGGAAGCGGTGGCCGGCGGCGACCAGCACCTCTCGGAGCTCCGCAAAGTTGTAGATTTCACCATTAAAGACAAGCCATACGCAGCCGTCCTCGTTCGCCATCGGCTGATGCCCGGCGCGGCTGAGGTCGATGATGCTCAGACGCCGATGCCCCAGGCCGATGCCGGGCTCCAGATGCAGGCCGGCGTCGTCAGGGCCGCGCGTCACCATGACGTCCCGCATGCGGCAGAGCAGGTCAGCATTGACCTCTCCACCGCCCCAGTCTACCACGCCGCAGATGCCACACATGGCCCACACCCATTTGCCCTGAGAACCGTGCCCTGACGGCTTTGTGCCGCAATCTTCATGCCCGCTGCCCGGATGCTCATACGAGGCTCTTAAGAACCTCTGCAAGAGTCAGGTTTCAGCCCAGCCCCCGGCTGGGGCCGGGCATACCGGAATGAGACTTGCGGCCTGCGCCACGATGCGTACATAGTAGAGGCTTTAGCCGGTTCCGTGCCCCCATAGAGCCAGCCGAAAGGCTCGACTACATACCCGCGCCGCGACCTGCCTGCGCCCTGGAAGTCTCATACAAGGTGTCGGGTCTCGGTATTCGGGAACGCCGTCCAGCTTGGAACCTGAACACCGAACACTGAACGCGCCACTTGCAGAGGGGGTTCTGCAACTGGCTCTATACCCCTTTCCAGTCCAACATGAAGTAGAGCCAGGCGCGAATCACCAGCAAGTACATCACGTAGATCAGAGCCATATCCACCAAGAAGGCCACCAGGCGGCGCCACGTCAGCCAGCTTGACGGTCCCTCATCCGCAACCGGCTCAACCGTCTCCGCGGAATCCGGCGTCCCTGCCGTGGGCAGGCCGCCGAGAGGAGCGAGGCCACTCGCGCGGATTTCGGAATCCGCGTCCCCGTCAGCCGCAGCGGCGGCGCTGCCGTTCAGCGCCGGGTCAGGCTGTGGCCGACGCTGCCTAAGGCGACAGAGGGCCGCAATCACCGCCGTCTGGATGAAGAAGCTCCCACGGTAGGAAATGTTGGTCAGCCACGATGACACCATGTAGATCACCACCAGGCAGACCAGCAGGCGCCGGATGCGCTCTTCCTGATCATTCCGCCCCCTGGACCGCAGCAGACTCTTCAGGCTATAGTAGAGGATCCCAAGCCAGAGAAAGAGGCCAGACTTGCCCAGTTCGGCGCCCACTTCCACGTAGGAACTGTGGGCGGGCTTACGCATACGGTACTTGCCCTCAACGTACACGGGAGCGCGGTTGATGAATTCACCGTAGCCCAGGCCTTTCGGCAACGTCTTGAAAGACTCCCAGCCGAAATTCCACGACAGGAGCCGCCCCTGGACCGCCCGATCACCACGAACGGAGCCTAGCTGGTTCATCCGCGGCAGCAACATCAGCGCGGACATGCCGAGGGCATAGGTCACTAGCAGCAGCGCAATCTGCACCCACCTGGGGCGCCCGCAGGCCTGAGTGGTCAAAAGTCCTGCCGCGCTACTAACGAATGCCCCCTTTGACTCGGTCCGCAACAGACACCAAACCGGCATGATGTACAGCGGCAGCGACAGCTCCATCCCCAGCAGGAAACGGTGCCAGATACCCAGGAAGAAAATCATCGGTAGAATCATCGCGACGCTGTGCCCCAAGGCATTGGGGTTATTGAAGATAGATAGATTAAGGGTGAGCCGACCTTTGTACATCCCCTGGGTGTAGCCCAGACTGTTGAAGGTGTCCACATTGTACTCGCTGAGCACGGCCATGGTCGCGATGAAGAGCAGTAGTCCGAGCCAGACCCAGAGGAAACTCTCGATCCGACGCACGGTGGACAAGGCATGCTGCACGAGCACGTAGTAGCCCAGCGATGGATAGAACAAGCTCCAGGTGGCCTTCCAGTCGGCTGCGGCATGCAGGACCCAGAGCGTAAAGGCAAGCAGTATCCAATCCAGCGGAGTCCGCAGAAACTCTCCGAGGAAACGACGGGGGTGCCAATGTACCCGGCGGCCAACCTGGTACAGCACCACCGCCAAACCGACTGCCAGCACCTTGGTGATGGGCTGCACCGACGCCATCCATTCCAACCACTCGTGCGGACGCACATAGTAGAGGATCAAGAAGAGGGTGGCGAGAGCAAAATCCAAGGCAACCCCTATCAGCTGGCAGAGACGATGTCGCGGTAAACGCGCTCGTAGCCTGCAACCGTCTGCTCAAAATCAAAGCGCTCGACCATCTTGTCGCGCGCGGCACATCCCATCGCCCGCAGCCGTTCAGGGTTGCCGAGAAGGCTCTCCATAGCGGCGGCCAATGCGTCGGCCGTGTCGATCTTCCGGACCCAGCCATCCACGCCGTCGTCGACCGCTTCGGCGCAGCCGCAGGACGCATGACAAAGCACCGGGATGCCACACGCCATGGCCTCGAGGATCGCGTTCGAGAGTCCCTCCCCGGTGCTGGGCAAGACCGCCAGGTCCGCAGCCTGGTACACCGTCAGGACATCCTCACAGAAGCCCAGGAAACAGAGGCGCGATGCGGCCCCGCTGGCCCGCGCCAGCGCCTCCAGCTCAGGACGCAGGGCGCCATCGCCGGCCAGAAGCAGGCGGAGATCATGTCCCTGCGCCACCAACCTGGCCACCGCGGCAATCAGGAGGTCGTGCCGTTTGCGACGCTCAAAACGCGCCGAGATAGCGATACACCGTCCGCCCTCGGGAAGCCCGAGCCGCTGCCGTGCTGCACTCCTGTTGCCAGGCGCGAATGCGACCGTGTCGACGCCATTCACCACCGCTACCACCCGCGCGGCGGAGACGCCCAGATCTAGGAGCTCACGGCGCGACTCCTCCGACACCGTATGGACCTTCCGGCAGGAACGGTAGAGCAGGCGACGCAGGCGTAGGCGTGGAGGCCCTAAGTCATTGCACAATAACTGACAATGCTCACCGTGCAGGATGGGACATAGTCGGCCAAACCCGCTCGCGGCCGCCGCGTAGATCAGCGGGCCAAGGTTGTGTGTATGGACGACATCTGGTCGAGTCTGCCGAAGCAGCCGATGCAGACGCCAGATGGTCCCCAAGGAACGTCCTGGCGGCTTGTCCAGGGTGACCACCCGCTCCGGCGCCGGAAAGGTCTCTGCCAAAGCACCACGACGCTCCAGAGCACACACCGAGATTTCAAAGCCGCGCGGGACCAGCCTTCGCGCCGTGCGGATGAGCACACGCTCCATGCCCCCGGCGTCCAGTGACACCACGACATGCAGCACCCGTATGACCTGAGAGTCAGACATCTACTACCAGGCGCCAGAGCAGCGCCGTTCAGTCCCGATTACGAACAGCTTCCCAAAGAAAACGCCGAAGCGCGCGAAGACGGAACAACAAGGGCTCATTGAGCCGGTGAGGATGCCCAAACCAAGGCCACATGGCGATGGACGCCAGCATCTCGGTAAGCGCCATCCCATGGCTTCTCTGATCGCGGTACATCCAGGCACACTGGAACCGGTTGAACGCCAGGACCTTCAGCCAGAAAGCCAGGCGCCAGCGGGACACTGTGCCACGGTCATAGGCACTGCGAATCACCCGTCGGGTATTCCGCTTCATCCGGTCGGCATTCTTGCTCATGCTTCCCGGGTGATCGCAGACGAACACCAGTGCGTCGGGAAGCAGAAACATGGGAAAGCAGGCGCCGATGCGAATCCACATGTCACGGTCCTCAGAACTAGTCAGACTCTCGTCAAAGAGCCCGCAGCGCTCGAAGACCTCCCGCCGCGTAACCACGGCCGAGGGCGAAAAACAGGTGCGCAGAACAATGTCCTGGCAGGTCAGCACGCCCTGAACCGCTTGGTCCCGGCGTACGTTAGGAGTCGGCCGCCCCTGTGGGTCTACCCTTGTAGCCTTTGAAGCCACCAGGCCGTAGGGAGAAGAGGCACCCGCAAACACCTCCAAGACTCGACGCAAGAACCCGGGTTGCCAGCGATCATCGGCGTCAAGGAACGCAACCAAGGCCTGTGTGGCCGCCCGAATCCCTGCGTTCCGGGCAGCCGGCAACCCCGCGTTGGCCTGGTGTATGCAACGCACTTGCGCGCCGTAGCCCGCAGCCACGCATCGGGTGTTGTCCGTCGAGCCGTCGTCAACCACAATGATCTCGCACGGTCCCCCTGTCTGCGACAGTACCGAATCGATGGCGCCGGACAGAAAGTGCGCGTAGTTAAAGCAGGGTATGACGACCGATACCCCCAGGGGCAACGCCAACGCTGGAATAGTGTCGGTATTCACGGGGAAAAGAGACGATAACCGTCACGACTTCAGAACTGAGCCCTTGCACGGCCGGTCGCCGTGCGCCTCTGATTCCGTCCACGTCCGCGGTCGCGGATGTCGGACGCCTGGCGGGCGCTCCTGTGCGAGCGCCGCGGTGGCCACGCAGGGCCGCCCTCCAGGCGGTTCGGCACGTTCCGACCGAACCGGAATAATTCACGACCTGTGCAATAACGATGGGCCGTGGTATTCAGCCCCAAGGGGGCGTTTCGGGCGCC
>CAIZKT010000295.1:0-8834 GCA_903933565.1 uncultured Victivallales bacterium
CACTGGAGCCCGCGATGCCAAGCCCGTTTCGGGCGGGTTCGCGGTATCCGCCGTCCGCCAGGACCCCGCGTGCCCCACTGGAGCCCGCGATGCCAAGCCCGTTCCGGGCGGGTTCGCGGTATCCCCATATACGGCGGAAGCCCCGGCAGGGCCGGTGCGGACCGCCGGCTCCAGGCAGGCGGCATTGCGTGGGGCCATGGCGGGGTTGCTTTGGGCGATGGTGGCTGGCTGCGGCCCGGCGGCGGCGCCAGCGCCGCGGGCGCTGCTGTTGTACTGCACCCCGGCGGTGGAAGCCCAGGCGCGGATTTTGAAGCGGGTCATCGAGCAGGATGGGGTTTGGCAGGTGGTATTGGCGCCGATGACGGGGGCCGACCTAATGAGCGCTCTGGAGGGCCTCAAGACCGGAGATTTTGCGGTATTCGCAGGGTCACGGCTGCGCGACCAGTTAGCGGAGCGCAAGCTCCTTCGTGGCGAACCGGTCGGCTACCCGCTGAGCGTCGGCGCGGTCGCGGCGCGGCCGCTTGAGCTCGCCGACCTGGGCAAACCGGGCCTGCGCCTGGGCGGCGGCGGCAAGGATGGCGACCTGACGGCGGCGGTGGGGCGGGTACTGCCAGCGGACCTGGGTCGGCTGGTCGAGGCCAACACGCGACAGCGCAGCGAGCGGAGCGAGGAGTTGCTGCGGCTGGTGCGGCTGGGGGCGCTGGATGCCGCCTTCGTCTGGGATACGCCGCCGCCGACGGACCTGCGCCGGCTGCGCCTGCCGCCCGATCCTTTGCCCTGTTCTTTACAGCTCGTTGCCCTGAGTTGCTCGCGGCTCTCGCAGGCCGATTCCGCGGCGCTGCTGGCGACACTGCGGGATGAGCCGGTTCGCCGCGCTCTGCGTGGGGAAGGCAAGCGCCAGGAGGCGACGACGCCATGAGTGCAGCCACCCGAGCACGCCTCAGTGCCGCCGACCGGATCTTCCGGATGACCTTCGGCGGCATGCTGGCCCTGGCCGTGGTGGTCATCACGCTGACCCTGGGCGGCATGGCGGCCTACGTGGACTGGCCCGCCTATGTGCGCTGGGCCTGCACCACACCGGAGGGGCATACCTTCCTGAATCAGGTGGGGGCGTCGTTGCAGCTGAGCTTCGTGACCTCGATTACGACGACCTTCCTGTCCCTGATCATCGGCATTCCGGCCGCCTACGCGCTCTCGCGCTTCAAGTATCCGCTGCCGCTGCTGGTGGACACGATTCTGGATTTGCCGATCGTGCTGCCGCCGCTGGTGGCGGGCGTGGCCCTGCTGACGGTGCTGCGCTACTGGCTGGGGCCGCTGTTCGATGCCATGGGGATACAGGTGCATTACACCGCCCGGGGCATCGTGGTGGCGCAGTTGTTCATCGCGGCGCCGTTCGCGGTGCGGGCGATCAAGGCGGCGTTCGACGATATTTCGCCGCGTTACGAGGAGGTGTCTCGCACCCTGGGCTGCACGCCGTTTCAGGCGTTTCGGCTGGTGGGTCTGCCGCTGGCGCGGCATGGCATCCTGGCCGGCGCGATCATGACCTGGGCGCGCGCAGTGAGCGAGTTTGGCCCCATTCTCATCTTCTGCACGGCTTCGGAGAAGACCGCGGTGCTGCCGATCCGCGTCTACCTGTTCAACTCGGCGGGCGATGTGGCCGGGGGGGTGGTCACCAGCGTGATCCTGATTGTCATGGCCGCCGCGGCGCTGCTGACCTTCAAGCTCTTGGGAGGCTCCCGGCTCAGTCTGTAGAAAGAGGTCCTGGCCGCACGCTATGGTACGCATCGAACAACTCAGCGCGACCCTCGGCGAGTTCCAGTTGCGGGACATCGAACTGGACATCCGCGACCGCGAGTACTTCGTGGTTCTCGGGCCGACCGGGGCCGGCAAGACGGTGCTGCTGGAGTGCATCGCCGGCCTGACCTGGCCGGACGCGGGACGCATCTGGCTGGGCGGGCGCGAGGTGACGGCGCTGCCGCCGGAACAGCGCCGGGTGGGATACCTGCCGCAGGATTATGCGTTGTTTCCCCATCTGACGGTACGGGAGAACCTCGGCTTCGGCCTGCTGGTGCGGCGGCGCTCGGCGGAGATTCCCGCGAAGATCGCCCGGTTTGCCGAACTGCTGGGCCTCGAGCCGCTGCTGGATCGTCTCCCGTCTCGCCTGAGCGGCGGCGAAAAACAGCGCGTTGCTTTGGGAAGAGCCCTGGCCATCGACCCGGAAATCATGCTGCTGGACGAACCGCTCTCCGCGCTGGATGTCGCTACCCGCGAACGCATTGGCGACGAACTCCGGCGCCTCCACGATCGCACCGGGATCACCTCGCTGCACATCTGTCATAACTTCGATGAGACCCTGCGCCTGGCCGACCGGGTGGCGCTCATGCACCAGGGGCGAATCGTGCAGGTGGGGACGCCGGACGACATCCTGCGCCGGCCGAATGGCCTGTTTGCCGCGGGCTTTGTGCGGGCCGAGAACATCTTCGCGGGGGTGGCGGACGAGACCGGGCCGCTGGCGCGCCTCCGCCTGGGTACGGCGACTCTGCGGGCCGCGGTGGCCTTTCGCGGCGCGCTGTATGCGACCATTCGTCCGGACGATGTGGAGATCGAGCCGCCGGAGGCAGCGAGCGTCGGCGAGCCGAACCGCTGGCGGGCGACGGTCGAGCGGGTGGAGGTCAGGGGTGACGGCTATGCGTTGCGGACCGCGGGGGCTTTGCCGGTCACCGCCTTTGTCAGCCGACCGCAGTGGCGGCGTTGCCAGTACGCCCCAGGCAGCGCGGTGGGCCTGCATCTGCCCCCCGCGGTCATTCACGTCTTCCCGGCGGCGGGAGCCGACCGTTTTGGGGCAGGGGGAGACGAGGGCGGTTCGCAGCCAGCAGGAGGAACACTACCATGAAGATTCGGGTTGAGTATGTGGCTCAGGTCAAGGAGGCCGCGGGGCGGTCGGGCGAGGTGCTCGAGTTGCCCGGCGACGCCTCGGTGCTCGACCTGCTCCGCCGCGTGGCCAAGACGCACGGCGAGCGGCTGAGCGGACTGGTCCTGGATGCGGCGGGGGAGCTCCGGCCCAGCGTCCTGGTCTTCGTCGGCGATGAGCAGTTCGACCTGGACGAACCACGGCCGCTGCGGGACGGTGACACGGTGACGGTCATGTCACCCCTGGCCGGGGGCTGAAGCAGGAGGCGCAGGCGATGGCGAAGCGTGTGGCATTGACCGCAGCGGATCGGGCCCGGTACGAGTGGCAGATGTGGACGCCGGGCTTTGCCGAAGCGGGCCAGGAAAAACTCAAGGGCGCCAGCGTGCTGGTCTCCCGTTGCGGAGGCCTGGGCGGCGTCGCCGCCTATGAGCTGGCGGCCGCAGGCATCGGGCGGCTCGTCATCGCTCATGGCGGGAATCTCAAACTCGCCGACCTTAATCGCCAGATTCTGATGACCACCGACGGGCTCGAGAAGCCGCGCATCGAGTCCGCTTGCCGACGGCTGGCGGAGTTGAACCCGACGATCGAGATCGTGGGCGAACCGGCCAATATCAGCGAGGACAACGTGGCGCGCCTGGTGGGCGGCGTGGACGTGGTGGTCAGCGCCGCGCCGCTGTTCATCGAGCGCTTCCTGCTGAACCGGGAAGCGGTGCGTCAGGGCAAGGTGATGGTGGACGCAGCCATGTATGATACCACGGCCACGGTGACGACCCTCATCCCGGGGAAGACTCCCTGCCTGGCCTGTCTGTATCCCGAGGACCCACCGGCCTGGCGGCGGCAGTTCCCGGTGTTCGGCGCCACCTCTGGCACCGTCGCCTGCATCGCGGCGCTGGAGGCGATCAAGGCCATCGCCGGATTCGGCGCCCCTGCTGGCCGGCGAATTGCTGATTATCGATCTGGCCAATCTCAGCTTTCGGAAGATGAAAGTGCGGCGTAATCCCACCTGCCCGGTGTGTGCCGGCGTGGGGGAACGGTGAACGAGGTGCTCTCCGGCCATGGATACAACCAGTAGCCCAGAAACCGCCGTCAGCGAGCCCAGCGGCGGCGCGGAACACGGCCGTTCGCGACGTCCGGCGGCACGCTCGTGGCTGGGTCTGGCCGGAATCGCGCTGACGCTGGGCTTCACGGCCTTCTTGTTTTTGCCCCTGGCGGCGCTGTACTTCCACGCTCCTCTGCGGCTGCTGAAGTCGGCCGAGTGCTGCTGGCTGGTGCAGCAGGCGTTGTTGCTGTCACTGGTGACCAGCCTGATCACGACGGCGCTGACCTTTGTGATCGGCACGCCGGTGGCCTACACCCTGGCCCGCGTGCCCTTCCGTGGTCGGCGCTTGGTTGAGGCGCTGCTGGAGTTGCCGCTGACCCTGCCCCCGGTGGTAGCGGGCGTGGCTCTGCTGCTGGTATTTGGGCGGCGCGGTTACCTGGGCCGGCATCTGGAGGTCATGGGCCTGGGGCTGTCGTTCACCCAGGCAGCGGTGGTCATGGCGCAGTTTGTGGTCGCGTCGCCGTACTACATCAAGGCGGCTACCGGCGCCTTTGCGATGGTTCCGGAGAACCTCTTGCGGGCCTCGCGCACGCTGGGGGCGGGGCCCCTGCGTCGACTCTGGACGGTGATCCTGCCCCTCTGCCGCCGCGGCCTGCTGGCCGGCCTGGCCATGACCTGGGCCCGCGCCATGGGCGAGTTCGGCGCTACCATCATGTTCGCCGGCAGTTTCCCCGGTCGCACGCAGACCATGCCGCTGGCCATCCTGGCCACCCTGAATCAGGACCTGCACGCCGGCATCGTCCTGGCCGTGGTCATGCTGACGGTCTGTCTGCTGGTCTTCGTGGTGGCGCGACGCCTGCTGCAGCCCGCCCTGGAGATGGGCGCTCGCCGCGAGGAGGCCGCGGAGAGCCGCGGCGGGCGCCTGGCGGGGCCTCCCGCTCAGGAGGGCGGCTGAGCATGGAACCTGTGATGTCCCGGATCTGCCTGCGCCGCGCCTTGCGCCACTTTGATCTCGACGTCGAGTTCGAGGTGGCGCCCGGCGAAGTGGTGGTGATCGTCGGGCCCAGCGGCGCCGGCAAGACCTCCATCCTGAATTGCGTGGCCGGCCTGGACACGCCCGACTGCGGGCGCATCTGCCTCGGCGCTCACACCGTCTTCGATGCGGCGACGGGGGTCTGCGTTCGCCCTGAGGCCCGTGAGGTGGGCTATGTCTTTCAGGACTATGCGCTGTTTCCGCATCTGACCGTCCGCCAGAACGTCGCCTATGGTCTGCGGGCCCGTGGCCGCTCGGCGGCGGACTGCGGGCCAAAGGTCGACGCGCTGCTTGCTCTGCTGCGCCTCCGCGACCTGGCCGAGGCCTACCCGGCGCGCTTGTCGGGCGGCGAGCAGCAACGGGTGGCGCTGGCCCGCGCCTTGGCCATCGAGCCGAAGGTCTTGCTGCTGGATGAGCCCCTGGCAGCCCTGGACACGACCTCCCGCAAGCACGTCCGGCGCGAACTGCGGCAACTGCTGCGCCAACTGGGCGTGGCGGTGATCCTGGTGACGCACGATTACGAGGATGCCCTGGTGCTGGGTCGGCGTATCCTGGTGATGGAGAAGGGCCGCATCAGCCGCTCCGGCTCCCATGAGGAACTGCTGCTGCACCCACGCTCACGCTTCGTGGCGGACTTCACCGGGGTGAATTACTTCGAGGGGACGGTCGAACCGGGCGGGGACCAGCCGCGGCAGGTGCGCCTCGGCGAGGCGACGCTGCACGTGCTGACCGAGCTCGAGGGCGAGGTGAGTGTGTCGTTCTTCCCCTCCGACGTGACGGTCAGCCTCGAGGAACCGCACACCTCGGCGCGGAATCTGTTCCGCGGGCCGATTCGAGAGGTGGCCAACCTGGGCGGTCGGCTGCGGGTCCAGATCGAGGCGGCCCTGCCGGTGGTGGCGGACATCACCGCCGATGCCTACGGCGCTCTCGGCTTGCACGAGGGAATGCCCGTCTATGTGGCCATCAAAGCCACCAGCATCCGGGTCTCGGAGTGAGCGGGAGAAACCTCGACCCCGCTTCGTGACGTCGCCACTGTGTCAATATGGCGCTAATTGGCGCGCCTAAACCGGCCTGTAGGCGGCCTGCCTATGTGCTGTAAACTATTTGGGTTTATTTGGTTGAGCATCAACATCAAGTCCTGGCAGCGGGCTTGCTATGAAACGGCGAGTTTAGTCAGATGACGATCTTCATGAAAGGGCACTGCCATGGACCTTGAGAAATACACGGAGAAAAGCCGCGAGGGGTTGACGGCAGCGCAGCAGTTGGCGGCGGCGCAGAACCATCAGGAGGTCGGCGTCACGCATTTGCTGCGCGCCTTGCTGAATCAGCGCGATGGGCTGATTCCGGCCTTGCTCACCAAGGCTGGCGCCGATCCGGTGGCGTTGGGGACCGCGGTGGACCGTGAGTTGGCGCGTCTGCCGCAGGTGCAGGGCCCGGGCGCCGGGCAGGTCTACGTTTCGCGCGAGGTGGGGCAGACGCTGCAGGCCGCGGAACAAGAGGCGGCGGGGCTCAAGGATGAGTACGTCAGCGTCGAGCATCTGCTCTTGGCCCTGCTGGAACAGGGCGGGCGCGCCACCATGGCGCTACGGGCTGCCGGGGTGGACCGCAGTGCCATCCTCAACGCGCTCAAGGAGGTCCGCGGCAATCAGCGGGTGACCAGCGCCACGCCGGAGGGCACGTTTCAAGCCTTGGAGAAGTACGGGCGGGACCTGACCGCTCTGGCGGCGCAGGACAAGCTCGATCCGGTCATCGGGCGCGACGAAGAGATTCGGCGGGTGGTCCAGATTCTCTCGCGGCGCACCAAGAACAACCCGGTGCTGATCGGCGAGCCGGGGGTGGGCAAGACGGCGATCGTCGAAGGCCTGGCCCTGCGCATCGTGCATGGCGATGTTCCCGAAGGGCTCAAGAATCGGCGGGTTGTGGCCCTGGATATGGGGGCGTTGATCGCGGGGGCCAAGTACCGCGGCGAGTTCGAGGAGCGCCTCAAGGCGGTGCTGAAGGAGATCACCTCGGCGGCGGGGGAGATCATCCTGTTCATTGATGAACTGCATACCGTGGTTGGCGCCGGGGCCGCGGAGGGCGCCATGGATGCCGGCAACCTGCTGAAGCCGATGCTGGCGCGGGGCGAATTGCACTGCATCGGGGCCACCACCTTGGACGAGTACCGCCTGCACATCGAGAAAGACAAGGCGCTCGAGCGGCGTTTCCAGACCGTCCTGGTGACGCAGCCCTCGGTCGAGGAGACGGTATCGATCCTGCGCGGCCTGCGGGAGCGCTACGAGGTGCATCATGGCGTCAAGATCCGCGATGCCGCCCTGGTCACCGCCGCGGTGCTCTCGGACCGCTATGTGGCGGACCGTTTTCTGCCCGACAAGGCGATCGATCTGATGGATGAGTCGGCCGCCCGCCTGCGCACCGAGATCGACAGTCGGCCCCGGCCGCTGGACGAGGCGGCCCGGCGGCAGATGCAGCTTGAGATCGAGCTGACCGGCCTGCGTCACGAGAAGGACACCGCCTCGCGGCAGCGCCTGGAGAAGCTCGAAAAGGAGCTGGCCGACGTCAAAGCGCGCACCGATGCCCTGCAAGCCCGCTGGGAGGCCGAGAAGGGCGCTATTAAGGAATTGCGCGACATGCGCGAGGCGCTGGAACTGGCCCGCTCACAACTGGCGCGCGCCGAGCGCGTCTATGACCTCAACCGCGCCGCCGAACTGCGCAATGGCACCCTCCCCAATCTCGAACGGCAGATCGCCGACGCCGAGGCCAAGATCAAGAGTGGCACGGGCGAGCGCCTGCTGAAGGAGGAAGTCGACGAGGAGGACATCGCCGAGATCGTCAGCCGCTGGACGCAGATCCCGGTCAGCCGGCTGGTGCAGGGCGAGCGCGAGAAGCTGCTGAAGCTGGGCGAGCGCCTGCATGAGCGCGTCATCGGCCAGGACGAGGCGGTGACCGCGGTTGCCGATGCCATCCTGCGGGCTCGGGCCGGGCTCAAGGATCCGCGCCGACCGGTGGGCAGTTTCATCTTCCTCGGGCCCACCGGGGTGGGCAAGACCGAGCTGGCCAAGACGCTGGCGGAGGCCCTGTTCAACGACGAGCGGGCCATGGTCCGCATCGACATGAGCGAGTACATGGAGAAGCACGCGGTGTCGAGGCTGGTCGGGGCGCCCCCCGGCTACATCGGTTTCGAACAGGGCGGACAGCTCACCGAAGCGGTGCGGCGGCGGCCCTACTCGGTGGTGCTCCTGGACGAGATCGAAAAGGCTCATCCGGACGTGTTCAACCTGCTCCTGCAAGTCCTGGATGACGGTCGCCTGACCGACTCGCATGGCCGGACGGTCGACTTCCGCAATACGGTTATCATCATGACCTCGAACATCGGCAGCCGGGCCATTGTCGAGCACCAGGGGGCGGACTTCGAGAGCATGCGGCAGGGGGTGCTGAACGAGTTGCGGGGCGTGTTCCGGCCGGAGTTTCTGAACCGCACGGACGACGTGGTGGTGTTCCACCGGCTCGACCAGCGGCACATTCTGCGCATTGTCGAGCTGCAACTGCTGGAGTTTGCCCACCGGCTCGAAGCGCAACGCATCACGCTGGAGGTAAGCGTTGCGGCCAAGGCGGCGTTGGCCGATGAGGGCTACGATCCGGTCTACGGCGCCCGGCCGCTGAAGCGCGCCATCTCCCGGCACCTGGAGACGCCGATCTCGAGGGCCATCGTGGCCGGGAGCTTGCAGGAGGGCGGCCGAGTCCAGGTGGACCTGAAGGACGGCGAATTCGTCTGCTTGTCGCGAATGCCAGACGCCGCGGAGCGCTGAAAGCGCGGCCCTTCTTCTGCCCAGGGCGCCGCCCTGGGAATG
>CAIZKT010000296.1:0-14309 GCA_903933565.1 uncultured Victivallales bacterium
CTGGCTGCAGGAGAACGACTTCCGCATCCTCGACCAGTACTTCGGCATGATGCAGATGACCACGCGCCGCTCGCAGGCAGTGTGCCGTTGAGCGCAATCGGCTGATTTCTGCCAGGCGGTACCGGGGGTTTTCCGCCGAAAATGGGCGAATTCAGCGGGGGATGGGGTGTTCTACGTGGGGGATCAAATGAGGCACAGGGGTGGCGTTCGGCCCGAGGGGCGTTTCAGCGGGGTTGCGGAGGCAAGAAGCGTGCTTCTTCAAGAAGGTAATATATGCTTGAGAATCAATGATTTGCACGGGCGAGGCTGGATACTAGGCACCGGATGGCAGCCTCCGGGTACCAGCCAGCCGTGGAGCCCCAGTGTAACCAACGTGTAGGTGTGCGCCCAGAGATTGTGAATCCCTGATTTGCGGACGGCAGCGCTTGATCATCCCGCCCAGCCCTACCACCCGATTACTTGCCCATAGCCTTTGCCCGAGAAGCTCTCCAGCCTGGCCCAGCCGCCTTCCAGCGTGGTGATGGTGGTCTTGATGGTGATGGCCCTTGAGGCGGGGTGGGTGGGACTGCCAGAGAGAGTGAGTATGGCGGTGTTGTTGGCGCCGGCCTTGCCCCGGACGAGGAATGTGTGTTTGACGTCGTTGGAGAGGGTCAGCAAGGCGGTGCCGGCGATGGCTCTGCCTGTCTGATCCAAGTCGAAGCTCAGGGTCCAGGTCCCATTCATCCTCTCAGGCATGTCAAGGACCACCGGATCGTCTACCGGCGTTGTCGTGCCATTGGCCTTGATGCTGCCGGTAAGTCGCCCGACCAGTCGATGGTTGGCTGTCTCCACCGTCAGGTTCAGCGCCAGCGAAACACTCACCAGTTTCGTCACGTTGGCGCCTTTGAGCGCGCCCGTCATGGTGATACTGCCGCGGCTGCCTCTGACGCTACCCTTGATGGACATCGTGACATCGGTGTCTTTGGCGACGGTGTAGGTCGCCGTGCCCGTGAGTCTGCCATTGGGGTCGTGGACCAGGACTAGTGAAAGCGGGTTACCTTTCGTTGTCGTGGAGTAGGGGCCGGTGAGGTCCCACCAGCCACGGCCAGCCGCAACGCCGGCCGCGTCTATCCGTGCCTCGAATTCGCCGACCGGGTGCTCTGTCGCCGCCGCCTGGAAAGATGCAGTGACAATGGTGTCTTCATGCACTTCAGTCAGCCCGAGCGGGTTCACTGTCCACATGAGGGGATTCACCGTCGCGTCGTTGCGCCAGTCGGAAAATACATAGGTGTAGTGGGGCACAGCAAGGACCGCCGTAGTCGAGGCTCCTTCATCGACATGCTGCTCCGTGTCACCATCCAGGCTCCCCCCGGAGCTTGCCAGGAACGTCACGACCCACTGCCGTGCCCGGAACCGCCAGGCCTGCGGGTCAGCGATGCCCGCAAACGGGTTTCCCTTCGCATCCACCAAGCAGCCGGCGTCCATTTGCACGAAGTACCAGCTCCCGGCGATGAGTCTGCCATGGGAGATGGTCACCGTGTTCCCCGCTATGGCGATCCACACACCATCCGTTACCGGAATGGTTTCGAAGACCTTGCCGTCCGTGGCCCGCAGTATGGTGATGTCACCCGTTCCGACGAACACCGGTTCCGAGAACGTCGCTACCAGCGCCGGTGCCAGTGGCACTTCGACAGCCCCGTTGGTTGGAGTGAGCGACGCCACGGTGGGCGGCGTACGGTCAACGTCGTAGGATTCGCCAGCAGTGAACGATTCCCGAAGAGCGTTACCTCCTCTGTCCTGGATCGCTCCAAGGCCGTTGACCAGGTCCAGGCTGAGCAGACCATCTCCGGGAGCCGTCTGCACCCGTACGCTCCACACATCGGCCGCCCCGACCTGTTTCCAGTCAATGCCGGTCGGCACAGCTTCCAGGACTGCTGCGGCTGTCTGTGCGCCGGTTGCATCGACCACGAAAGTGGCGGCGGTCAGGCCCGCAACCGGTTCGCTGAAGCTGACAGCGAAGGTCACCTCTGCCCAGTTGGTCTCCGCAGTAGCTGGCGATATACGGCGGATCGCGACGGCAAAGGGTGTCTCGGTGTCAATAATGGTGAGCGTGCCGGGTCTCAGTTCCAGCTCGTAGTTGGGGTCGGAACCGCCTTCCATTGCGATCGGGTACTTGCCCACAGGACTCTCGAACGTGGCCTCGTGCAGGCACGTCGGTGGTACGGCCGTCCCGGTGTCACCGCAGACCAGCCCCGCGTACGCGATGTCGCACGCCGGCAGGGGCTCGCCGTACTCCTTGGTTTTGTCGATGGCGATGCAGACCAGCGGCGCAGGCTCCACCGTGAGCGTGCCATTGACGTAGCTGAAAGCGTAGTTGTTGTCCGCACCGTCCGAAGGTACGATGGGGTACGTGTCCACCGGGCTGCACGGTGTGGCCGTGCAGGTTGCCAGGAATGGCGTGTCCAGGTCATCAGGGTCATCTCCATTCACAAAGCCCTCGCAGGCGACCGGAAACTGCTCGGGATTCGGCTCGCCATACATGCGGCTCTGAGGCAGGGCGGTCACCGTCAGGACTGCCTTCGTCACGTCAATGGCCTGCTGCGCCGTGGGGTTCGTCCAGTTACCTGGGTCGGCTGGTGCGAAGTCCCCGTGCAGGATCTGCGCGGGGCCGGCATTCAGAACGGCGCCGACTCCGGGCGTGTAGGTGAAGGTGCCGGCGGTGTTGGCCGTCGCATTGAGCCGCACCGGTCCCAGCGCCGTGCCATAGACGATGGCAGCAGGCTTGGGCCAAACAATCTCGGGCGTAGCCTTGCCCACCGTCAGGCTGCCGTCGCGGTACGCGATGGCGTAGTTCTCGAGGCCAGCACCCCCGGCCGCGCTCGGTGTGATCCCATACGGCGAGCCGGCTACCGTGGCCCCAGCCGCCGCGCCGGGGCTGGCCAGTGTCACCGCAGTCACAATGTCGGCATTCAGCAACCCGAGGGCAGTGAACTCCGTCCCCGCAAGAGTCACCGTCTCCCTGTAGGTCTTGCCCCGGCTGTTCGCGGTGATGACCAGCACCGCCGTGTCGACGGTCAGCGTGCCGTTGCTAGCCGTCACCGCATAGTTGGACAGACGGTTACCGGGGTCGACGAGCTTCGGGATGACCGCCTCGGCCGTGGCCGGGCCGTAGACGCCAGCGGGGCTCGCAGGCGTGGCCGCGCTGGCATAGGTGTCGGTGATACTATCGCCGGCCACCACGCCGACCACGGCCCCGCTGAACACGGGGTTGGCCGCTCCGTAAGCCCGGCTGGCAGCATTCGCCGTCACGCTCAGAACTGCGCGGCTGAGGCTCAGGGCGCCCTGGACATAGCTGATCGCGTAGTTCCTGAGGCCGGTACCCACGGCAGCACTGGGGGTAATCGCGTACGGCGAGCCGGCTACCGTGGCCCTGGCTGCCGCGCCGGGGCTGGCCAGCGTCACCGCGGTCACAATGTCGGCATTCAGCAACCCGATGGCGGTGAACTCCGTGCCGACGAAGACCGCCATTTCGCCGTAGACCTTGGTTCTGTCGTCCGCCGTGATCGTCAGCAGCGCTGGCGTCACCCCGATGGGCACGGTCCGGGTTGCCGCCGTCCAGTTGGCCGCGTCGGCCGGAGCGAAATCTGCGCGAATGGGCTGGCCTTCGCCCGCGTTCAGCACCGTGCCTGAGGGCGGATCGTAGGCGAACGTGCCAGCAGTGTTTGCCGTTGCGTTGAGCTGCGTGACGCCCATCACCGTGCCATACTCTATGGGAGTGGGCGGCAGCCAGGTGATCGTCGGGGTGGCTTTGCCGATGGTCAGCGCGCCGCTGACATAGCCGATGGTGTAGTTGCCCAGGCCGATGCCCAGGGCGGCGCTCGGAATGATTGCGTAGGGACCCCCGGCTACGTCGGCCATCGCCCCGGTACCGGTGCTGACCAGGGTCACCGCGGTCACCGCGTCGGCATTTAGCAGTCCTGCGACTGTGAACTCTGTCCCGGCAAAAGACGCCGTCTCGCCGTAGACTTTACCCCTATCCTTGGCCGTGATGGTCAGAGCCGCCGGGGAGACACTGAGCGTGCCACTATCCAGGCTCAACGTATAGTTCGGGTCACCGCCTCCGGTCAAGTGGATCGGGTAGGTACCGATGTTACTAGCAGCCGTAGCCGCGCATGCGGCGATTGGCGGCACATCCGGTGCCGTGTCACCATTCTTCATCCCCGTGTAAATCACCGTGAATGCCGGGTTGGCCTGACCGTAGAGCCGGTTTCTGTCGTCGGCGCGACAACTCAGCGCAGCTGGACTTACGCTGAGCGTGCCATTGACGTAGCTGAAACTGTAGTTACCATCCGCGCCACCTGCAGGCACGATGGGGTAGGCGGTGGCAGCGCTGGCAGGGGTGGCGACGCACGTCGCCGTGGGCAGCGTGTCCAAATCGCCCGCGTCATCGCCGTTGACAAAGCCGGAGTAGGTCAGAGAGAATACTGGGTTGGCGTCACCGTATATACGACTCCTGTCTGCTGCCGTCACCGTTAGCGTCCTGGGCGTCACCGCGAGCGAGCCGGTTACCAACGTCAGCGCGTAGTTCGAGTCGCTGCCGCCGGCAAGGGTGATCGGGTACGTCCCCACCGGACTGCCGACAACAGCGGCGCAGGATGCCAACGGTTGCACAGCGGGGGTGGTCTGACCGTTCTTCAGCCCCGTATAGGCGATCGTCAGCAGCGGGTTGGCGTCGCCGTAGGCGCGGCTCTTGTCCACAGCCCGACAAGTCAGCGGCGCAGGGTCCACGGCCAGTGTGCCCGCAACCAACGTCATCGTGTAGTTCAGGTCGCTGCCGCCGTTGAGCGTGATTGCATACGTGCCCACAGGGCTTGCAGGCGTGGCGGGGCAGGCGGCCGCCGGGGGCGTGGCCGGGACGGTCTGACCGTTCCTCAGCCCCGTGTAGGCGATCGTCAGCAGCGGGTTGGCGCTGCCGTAGACCCTAACCTTGTTCTGCACCGCACAGGTCAGCGGCGCAGGGCCTATGGTCAGCGTGCCCGCAACCAGCGTCAGCGCGTAGTTCGAGTCGCTGCCGCCCGCAAGGGGGATTGGGTACGTCCCTACCGAACTGGCTGCCGTTGCCGCGCAGGACGCCGACGGCGGCACTGCCGGTGCCGTCTGCCCGTTCTTCAGCCCTGTATAGCCGATGGTCAGAGCCGGGTTAGCGTCGCCGTAGACCCGAACCTTGTTCTGCGCCGTACAGGTCAGCGCCGCCCGGTTCACGGTCAGCGTCCCGTTCACATAGGTGTAACTGTAGTTGTTGTCGGTCCCGCCCGAAGGCACGATGGGGTAGGCGCTGGCGTGACTGGCAGGGGTGGCGCCGCAGGTGGCTGTAGGAAGCGTGTCCAGGTCGCCCGCGTCATCGCCGTTCACAAAGCCCGAGTAGGTCACGGAGAATGCCGGGTTGGCGTCACCGTATATACGGCTCCTGGCTACCGCCGTCACCGTTAGCGTCCTGGGCGTCACGGTCAGAATGCCTTTCTCGTATGTAAAGGCATAGGTTGCGTCGGAGCCTCCTGAGACCGTTATGTCGTAGGTACCCGTGGAACTGTCCGTGGTCGCAATGCAGGCAACCGCGGGTTGTATTGCCAGATCACTCGCGCTGTCACCATCCACGAATCCCGCATAGGATACTGTCAACGCCGGATTTGAGTCGCCGTACAAACGAACCTGGCTACGGGCGGTCACTGTGAGCATCCTCTTGCCCCGCAGGAGGATGGTGTCTGTTGCGCTGTTAGCTCCTCCCGTTCCAACCGTGATGGTGACGAGGAGATCACCCAAGATCACAACATCAGTCCGCATGCACTCGAATTCAGCGACCCCAATGCCAGGCGCCATGCTCACTGCAGGTGGAACTATCAACTTGTCGGGGGATGAAGACACCATTGGCACTGTCACAGCGGCACCTGTGTCGCCATTCCTGACTACATACCCTCGCACTACGTCGCCATCCTCCATGACATCGCGTTCCATGAACAAGAGCGTGTCGGAAGGAACCTGTATCTCAGGCGGGACCGCATCAACGGGAGTCGAGACAACGCGGAACCCAATGTCAGGGGCCGTGTATTCCATGGTCCGGTAGGTGCCGCGGTAGTAGGCCGTCTGCGTCCATTCCGGCATATCGTATGCACCTCCACGAACCACGCGGCGCGTGAAGTCGAACGCAGGTTCGCTGAGTGTCCACTCGGCAGCATTCCCCAAAACATCAAACAACCCGGCGACGCCGGCCGCATTGAACGTCGTGTCCGGCCCTGCCGAAGCCACGTCGTGCGTCCCGGTAAAGCCCGTGATGCGGGCGGCGGCACTGGGAGCCGCCCAGTTGAGATCCAGTTGCTTGCCGTAGGTGGCGGCGTATTCCCATTCCCATTCCGTTGGCAGTCTGTAGGTGAAGGCCGGGTTGGTCAGAGACATCCACTTGCAGTAGAGGTCGGCACCGTAGGCGCTAACCAGAACGACCGGTTGCATACCCTTGCCTGCCAGTGCGTAGAAGGAAGCGCCGTCGTAGCGCACCGTGGGATGGTCTTGGAGGTTCAACAAAATGCTGCCGTCGGCCCATTCCGCCCCGTTTCCTTCCACTGCCTGCCCCTGTACGGTGGTATGGCCGTTTGCACTCATCCAATTCAGGAACGATGCATACTGTTTGGCCGTCACCTCAGTGGCCTGCATCTTGAAGCCGTCAATCATTGACTCGAATGACACAACGCCCGAATTCGGACTGACCAACTGGCCCCCCTCAATGGCTACAAAAACGTTTTCCGGGGCCTGGTTGCACACCGGCCGGAATCCGACGCTTTTATTGCCGTAGAACGGATAGCCGTAGAACGAGCGGTAGGTGGTCGCCGCATAGCTGGCTGGCAGCAGATAAGAACCGCCGCGGATTGTGCGCCATACGCCGTCTTCCCAGTACAGCGAGTCAGTCCATTCCCAGGCGTTGCCGCCGAGGTTGTAGATGCCGTCCTCCGGCGCCAGGCTTCCCACCGGCGCCAGCCCGTCATAGGCCCCCGCCGTCTCCAAGCCTGCAAGATTGGCATATTCCTGTGAGGCCGCGCCGGCCGGCCACGGGTAGAGGTTGGCCGCCTTGGTCGTGTTGCCGTTTCCGGCAACGTATTCCACCTGCCACTCGCTTGGCAGGTCATAGCCGGAGTTCTGCACCGTCTCCCGTAGCCATTTGCAGTACAGCTTGGCCCCGTACCAGGTCACTTCAGTCGTCGGATAATTGTCCTGGCCGGTCTTGGCCGTGAACACGGTTTCATTCCACTGCACCGGGCAGTTCTCCGCGGCAAGGTTCATGACCCGGCATCCATCAAAATTGTTACCGATGTCGGGCATCCAGAAATCATAGCCGGTGAAGGCGACGGACGAGACCGCTGAATGGAAGCCCGCCATCATCGCGACGACTTGGCCGTCGCCAACCTCCAACCACTCCTCCTCGGTTGATTCCGTCAGCAGGTCCAGCCACGCCGCGCCGCGATAGATAGCCGCCTGTACACGGTTTCCCACGCGCTGCATTCTGAATAGTTGCCCCGGTTGCGCGATGTACCCCGTGGTGAGGGTTTGTTCATCCCCGCCGTCCTGACTGCGATACCTGCACAAGATCTGCCCCGCCGCATCCAAGCCGGCAAAGAAGTACGGCGAATTCTCGTCATTGCGTTCCCGAACCATCAGTCCGGCCTCGCCGTTGCCCACCAGAGGCACCGCGCCCTGAAAGGTGAAATCCTTGGGCAGCGCGGCAAACACATAGTTATATCCGTCTGCCGGATCGGCGGTTACGGTGGCCGGCGTGATGGCCGCTGAGATGGTGTCATCGTTCAGCGTGTCGTCCCCGATCCATGTTCCGGCGAGTTCGACACTGGTGGTGGCCGTTGTGGCCTCATGGCGCAGCATGGTAGTGTCAATGGCTGTGTAGGTCGCCTGTCCCGGCAGACGCCAGCTCATGTTCATCGAAACCGTGGTGGTCGCCTGCCAGACAACCTCGGCCGTATGCCAGCCAAACGCAACGATTGTGCTAGCTGCCGTTCCCGCCGCCGCATTGTTGAGTATGGTGGTGCCGTCCACCTTCAATGTCAGGGTTCCCGCGCCTTCGTTCTTAAAGCTGGTCGAGCCCAGGGCCGGAGCGTAAATCTGACCCGTGAAGCTGCCGCTGATGCTGGTCACGGATCCTGTCGTGAATGTCGGCAGCACCTTGGTCGGATCGACCAGTGCGGCGGCGTCCAAGGCCAGGCCAAAGGTCCGTCCGGTTACGCTTTGCTGCCCAGTACCGTCGCTCGGCGTCCAAGTCCAGGTACCGTAAAGCCCGGCGGCATAGCCCCGCACTTCCGGCCGGCCATACACCACATTGCCAGCCATCGTCACGGCGCCGTAAGACAGCGCGTCATTGAGGTAGGCCACATATTCCAGGACGGACACTTCCTTGTTCTTCATGTCAAAACTGGCTATGTCGGGCGTGAACCCGGCCACGTCGGCATTGGGACTGCTGAGCGTGCCGCCGATCATCGGCACAAAGCCGCTGGCGGTCTTGTCGCGGCGGAACAGGGCCGTAATCTCGGCAGGCCCCGTAAAGGTCACGTCAATCGGCGACGGAGCACCCCGCAGGTCGCCTTCCCAGCGCAGGAAGTGGGCACCGACGACGGGCGTGGAGCGAATAACCAGCGTCCCCTCGTCATACCAGCCTGCTCCGGCATACGTCTGCGTACCGGTCACACCAATTGAGCCAAGGACTGCCGGCCGGATACGCATGCCGAGGAAATGTTGCCGCACGCCCGTCCAGCGGATCTCAGAATCGCCATGGATAACGAAAGTGGCGGTGCTCCCCGTCCCGGTTGCCGGGGCGCTGCCAGTGCCCTGCCAACCTGTCGTGATGAACCGCGACCCGGTCGCGATGTGCGCGGGTACTGGATAGCTGGCTGTCGCCGTATCGCCGTCCGCGTAGATGCCCTGCAGGGTGCGTGTGCCTGTGATCGGATCTACAATCCAAAGCCGGTGGGCGCCGAACACCGCGGTAACGGTCTTGGCCGAATCCATGGTGATACGGCCCGGCGTATGGGTACCGGTCAGCGCACCCTCCCAGCGCAGAAACACGCTGTTCTCATTGGGCATCGGCGTGAGCACGGCTTCCGTCCCTGTGCTGTACCAGTCGAAATTACCGAACACCCGGCCGGCGCCTTGCGTCTGCACCGTGAGCAGGTACTGGTGATCCCAGTTCCATGCCGCTGTGTTCCGGGCGGCGAACGCCGTGAACGTCACACTATCCGCCAGGCCCGCCGCCGGCACGCTGCCGCTGCCCGCAAAGCCAGTGCACGCAAACCGTTCACCCGTGCCTCCCGCAACGGTCGCCGGCACTGACAGTGTTAGTTCTGAGCCACTCGTGAAGGTGCCATAGCCCATCTTGTAGGCAGGGTACCAGACTAGACCCGCCGGCCCGCTGACCTGCCCATAGTCCGAAGTCGAAGTTACCTCGACATCCTGCACCCAAAGCCACGTTACGTCTGAAGCCCGTGTGATAGTGAAGGTAAATTCGGTCCCCTCGCCCGCAGATGGCACGTCGCCCGTCCCCACCCAGCCTTGGCACGACCACCAAGCTGAACCGTCAAAATAGCGATACGGCACTCGCAGATGAATCACGCTCCCCGACTGGTGCTGGGAGTCATAGTTCATGGCGGCCAAACCCAGGTTGGATTCAATGTGCAGGTTCTTCAGTGTCAGCGGCGACGTCTCCTGTTCCATTGTTACCCGCGCGATGATGGCGCTCCCCCATTCACCGCCGGCATCTTGGAACCGCACGCCCAGGAAATGCGTGCCTGGCGGTATGTGACTCGTCAGTACTTGGTTCGAGTCAACGGAATGCACATCCGCATGCGCCGGCGCCGGAACAGTCAGCGGCAACGAGAAACCAAAGCCCGGACTGGCTTTTTCGTCCCAATAGTACTCGGCGCTGACGACGCCCGTGGCCGGCGGTAGCTTTGGGGTCTGATCCACAAAAACATAGAAGGTGGTAATCTGCGTCGAACTCCAAGAGCCGTCTGCTCGCTTCATGCGCAACCCCACAACATGCGAGCCCGGCAGTAGGGAGGAACTATCGAGAGAGATCGAAACCTCCTCGACCTCTGTGTCAAACTGGGCCGCATCCAGCGGCAGGGACCGCGCCAGCCCGACACCGGGATCGGTGTCAATGAAGAACTCGCCGCCGGTTACCACCGGTTCAGGATCCGCCACCTCCTCACTGTCTGTGAAAGAGTCGAAGTGCGTCCATCGGGTCGCGCCCCAAGTACCGTCATGCCGCTTGAACCGGATCCCAAGCCGATGCGCACCGTCCGCCAAGTTCGCCGATAGCCGCAATGTGGCCTCGTAGTCGTTGAGGTCCGAGAACACCCGGTCATCAACGGATAGGATGGGGGTGCCGCTTCCCGCCGCCGGCTCGGTGTCCAGAAAATACTCGGCCGCGACGATCTTGAACGGCTCAATGGATGGCCCGGTTACCGTGAGGGAGAAGAACTCGGTCGTGGTCGTTCGCCCATCGCTCGCCTGAATGCCGACGCTGACGGTGTTCATCTGCTCCACCGGATTGATGACAAGCGTTGCCTGGCCGCCCGTCCCCGGAATCAGCTCGACATTCGGCACGCGGTACAACATGCCCCACGTAATTGAATCTGCGGGGTTGGCGTCCGTCGCCTGTAAGCTGTAAACCTGGCCCTGGGCATACTGCTGCATCGTCAGGTTGCCGGGCATCCCGCTGATCACGGGCGCATGTACCAGCTTGGCCACCCGCACCGGAACGCTGGCCGTGGTGGAAGTGGTGCCGTCGAACGCCGCCAGTTCAAGCGCGCCGCTGACAGCCTGGCTTGTGTCCACCGCAACCTCAATCTGCCGCGTCCCCACAGGATACCAGGTGAACCAGCCGGCAACATTGGTGACCCGCAACGTCAGCGCCTGCATGACATCCGCATCGCTGACCGTGTAGTGCAGGTAATGAGTGCCCGATCCAACTTCGAAATCCTGGCTCCCCGTATCCCCCGTAATCTGAGGTGCCTGGTTTGCCACGGTAACCGCGATGGTCCGCTGCACCTGCGCCACGCCGTCCGACATCGTCAGTGTGAACACTTGGCCCGCCGCAGCCACGGTCGGGGAGAGGGTCAGCACCGCTGACCGCGGGGTCGTGGCCGCAACCGTCAGCCAGTAAACGGACGGGGACAGGCTCCACGTCAGCGTCTGCTCCACATCTGGATCGGTCGCCGTGAGGAGAGTGTTCTGCACCGGATCACCGAGAGCCGCAGTGAGTGTCGTTGGCGCTATCACCAGTTCCGGTGCCGTGTTGGCATCCTGAACATTGATCGTGCGGTCAACGCTCGCGATGCCGTCCGACAGGCGCAGCACCACATTGGCGTTCATTACCGAGCCCTGCCGCTGGATCCGCACCACCACCTCGCTTTGGGCGTTCCACGGTATCGAGACCCAGGCCGGGCTTCCAACAAGACTCCAGGAAAGGGTCTGGCAGCCATCATCGTCTCGGCCGCGCACCGTCACGTCCACGTAATCCTTGTTCCGCTCCATGATCACGGTTTGCGGCGCATCCAGAATCTCCGGCGCTTCGTTGCGCACCGACACATGCACGGTCCGCGTGGCACTGCCGGCTCCAGCCTGCGCCCGGATTACGATGTCGGCCTCCCTCGCCGCGGTCGCCGACACGGTCAGCTTCGCCCGTTCGCTGTCCAGCGCCGCAATCGTGGCCCAGCTCGGATTCCCTTCCACCGACCATGTGATGGAGCCGCTCACACTACCCACTTTTCGGGCCGCAATGAAGAACTCTCTCTGCGGGCAGTTCTGCGACAGTATGATCGTTCCCGGCATCTCCCGCAGTTCCAGCCCGCCGGTCACGGTCTCGATGGCAAAACTCATGGTGGAGGTGAGGATGCCATCGGACACTTGGACGGTAACGCTGGACGCTTCCGGACTCGCCGGTGGCGTCACCGTCAGTTCCGCGTGTCCGCCTGTCTTGTCGGTGAGCGTTGCCCAGGCCGGAGCCCCCGTCAGTTGCCAGGCCCACGCCGCCGCGCCGGGATTGAGCGCCCGCGCCGTCAGGGAAATGCGTGAGGCTGCGCCCCCGGCGGCAACCACAACGTCCTCCTGCTGCCTCTCGAAACAGGGCGCCATCTCCTCGATGACAGGACGGAACCCTATGAACGCCGTGCTCTCTTCTTTGCCTGCGTAATCTCCACGGTACGAGAAAGGCAGGTGCAACTCGTGCATGTTCCAGGCGCCGCCGCGCAAAACCGCCAGTCCCGTCATTCCGGTGGCCGGCGGACTAATAGTCCACTCCTGCACATTGCCGGAGGCATCGTAAATCCCTGGCGAAAAGCTCCAGTCGTAGAACACTTCCAAGCCCATGCGCCCCACGGGCAACAAGCCCTGTTCCGTGCGCAGATAGTTGGAAGCGTCGGGTGCGGGCTCGCCCGTGCTCAGCCTCCGCCGGTCGGGATAGACGTAAACATTGTCCAAGCCCCACGACTGCGCGGACGCGGCCTGTAAATCCCCACTGTCGTGAAACGCGAGGGTCACCGTGTCCGTGGCGGCATAGAACGTAATCTTCTGCCTCCGGTACACCCGGTCATTGTCGCTGTTATAGCCAATGTTTCGCGTTTCCGTCGCCGCCAGATCCACCAGCGGCGCCACGTCCCAATACCGCCAGCCGTTTACGTCCACCTGCATGCGGTCGCTTGTGCGCCAGGCGTCAATGAGGTACATATCGAACTGCACCGTGTAGTAGTGCCCCCGGATCACCGTCAGTGTCAGGGTCTGGGTCTCTTTGTTGAACTTCCCCGAATACGCCGTCATGTCCGCCGGGTAGATGTTGTCCGTTCTCGACGCCGACCATTCGGTGCCGCTACCCTCTTCAAAGTTGGCGGAATAGAACGCATACCGCTCCGGCGCAGCATCCCCGCGGGTCATCGCGTTTTCCCACTCCCACTCGTCCGGCAACCGCAGCCGCATATCTGGATGCGCCGCGGTCTGCCATTGGCACCAGGCATTGGCACCGTACCAGGTCACAAAGGCTGCAGGCAGCCATTCCATTCCCTCCTTGACGATGTACGTCCCGAACGCATATTGAATGTCGGCATCCGCGCCCAACCTGTAAAACAGCTTGCCGCTGTGCCAGTCCACATGGTTCCCCTGTACCGAACTACCGCTGAGCGTGATGTATCCTTGGGCCGACGCCCAATTCAGAAACTCGGTAAACTCGGCGTTGGTGACTTCTGTGCCCTTGATCAGGCAAGCCTTGGTCGGCGCGGTATACCCGGGATACGAACTGTTCACACTCGTCATGGGTGGGGTGGCCGCAACCGGGACATAGCCCGTCACGCGGTACGGCATCGCCGCGTAAACCACCGCCGGCCGGAAACCGATGGTTTTGTCGCCGAAGTTCTCATCTTTGTACACTTGGCGCCCCGAGGTCGCCATGTAGGGATCAGCAGGCTGGTTCCAGGAGCCGCCACGCACAACACGGAAACTACTCCCCAAGCTCAGCGGCGAACTCGTCCATTCCCAGACGTTGCCGGCCATGTCCTGCAAGCCAAAGTACGTCGGGAATAGCCCCGCCGGCGCCGTGCCGTTGTAGATGTCAATCCCGCCCGTGCCATAATAATTGGCCTTGTCATGGGTTGCCCCGCCAAACTTCGGCCCCCATGGGTAATAATTGCCCGCGATCGTGCTGTCGCCGCCCGACGCCGCATACTCCCACAGCCACTCGTCCGGTAGGTCCACCGGTTGCCCCGTGCATTCCGCCAGCCAGCGGCAATACGCCTTCGCCCCGTACCAGGTCACCTCCACCACCGGGTGAGAGCCCAAGCCTGACTTGGGCTGGTACTGGCCGTTGACCAGCGCAATGTTGCAGTCCGGCGCATCCAGATCCAGCAGTTCCTGATCGGGGTAGTAGGTGTGGACGCCGCAGGTCTCCGCCACGCCTTCCCACCCCGCAGGCAACGCCTTGGAGCGCAGCCGTGCTGCCGTAATGTCTGCATAGTTGGTGCCGCCCGCCGGGTCCCATTCCAGCTTCATGATGGCATACCCCGTTCGCGCGACGTAGATCACCTCAAGCGCATGCCAGCCGGCCGTCAGTGTCACCGCTGCCGTGGCGCTACTGCTGTTGTTCGTGTCCTGGTAACTACTCAGGTACCCCGGGCAACGCTGGCGGAGCTCAGGGCTGAGCGGGAAGGTAGCGTGCCGGAAAGGTTGGTCAAGGCGGGGTCTTGAGCGGCGGCTTAGGTCTGGCAGATCTGGGAGGGGGCGAACGGCGCGCC
>CAIZKT010000297.1:0-14948 GCA_903933565.1 uncultured Victivallales bacterium
GGCCGCATGGTCCGCCCCTTCAGGGCTCAATCCGCGCTGTGGACGGGTACCCAGGGCGTTGCCCTGGGCGCCCGGAACGCCCCTTTGGGGCTGAATACCACGGCCCATCCTTATTGCACAGGTCGAAAAGAAACAGCCCTGCCCGGTGGACGGCAGACCTCCGCGGGGGGCGGCTGCGGTGCTACATTACCGCGTCTTGCAGCCTGTGTATCGGCGCCTCGGCACGGTCGGCCGCGGTACGGCTTAACGGCGCTACGGCAGAGCCCTGGACCTACGATCCCCGTCGGCACACGGTCTCCGTGGCCGTCCTGGCGGGCGAGACGGAAATACGGCTGGAGAGGCGATGATCGACGTACAGCCCTTCATCAGCGAGCGGCCGGATGCGGTGTTTGTCTTGCGTACGCAGCTTGGCGGGCTCACCGATACCCAAGGCATGGTTGAGGCGGGGCGGCTGGCCGCGGCGGTGCTGTTCCGTCCGGCGGCGGGGGTCTCGGCCAAACGCCGCATTGTGATCAAGCCGAACATCACGGCCGGTCTGGAGATCGATTCGGCCTCGGGTCTGCCGTTTCCCGGTCAGGACGGCGTCGTCACCAGTCCTCTCTTCGTGGCGGGGCTGGCCGACGGGCTGCGCCGGCTCACGACGGCGCCCATCGCGGTGGCTGAGGGCACGCCGCTGACGGTGGTCAACGCCCGCGGCTATACGGAGCTGCTCCGCGAGCGCGGCCTGGAGTTTCTTGATCTGAACGTGCCGCAGATCACCGCCACGGAGTTTCCTGAGACCGGGCTGAACTGGTATCCGGTGCATGGCGTAGTCCATCGGGACCTGCCGTTTGTGAAGCCGATCGGCGACCCGGACGTCTTTCTCATCAACCTGCCCAAGATGAAGGCGCACAACCTCGCGATCACGACCCTGGCGGTCAAGAATATGCAGGGTGCGGTGCCGTTGCTCTGGCCGCGGCAGTTCTGCCAGGGAGTCTCGGCGCTGGACGCAATGCCGGCGCGGGTGCGGGCCCTGTTCCAGCCCGATGCCTTGCAGCGGGTCGAGGCTCTCTGCCGCGAGCACGTCGCCGCGGGATACCCAGCCTGGGACGCGGCGGGCCTGCGTGACGAGAGCTACGTGCAGCGTGCGGTCGACCTGCTGGCCGGCCCCCAACCTGACCTGCACCTGATCGAAGGCTGCACCATCCGTGACGGCAGCGGCTTCCGCCGCGGCCGGGACCGCCTCGGCAACTATCTCATCGCCGGGCGCAATGCGGTGGCCGTCGACGCTATCGCTACCTGGATCATGGGTCACGACCCACGCCACGTCGGCCTCTACCGCGTCGCCAATGAGCGCGGCCGCGGCGAGAATGACCCGGCGCGCATCGCGGTGTTTCTGGCCACCGCCGAGGGACTTACCTCCAGCGACTACCGCGAGCTGGAGCGGGTGCCCACCGGCGTCTACCGCCACAGCGACTCTGCGGTGCTGCGCTTCCTCTGACCGGGGGACGCTCGCGGAACCCTCAGACTCGCCGCCGCCTCATTTCCGGTTCACCGGGAGATAGCGGTAGTAGACCTCGAGGGACATGAGGTAGAACGCGGTGGCGACGACCTTGCCCCCCCGCATTCCCGCCCCCAGCTCGGGCCACGAACCCGCATCGTCGCCTTCCTTGACTTGCAGCTTAATGACCTCGTCGCGGCACTTGCGGTTCCATTCCTTCCAGTGGCTGCCGCCGACCTGAAACATGCCATACGAGCCGTCGTAGACCTGAAAAGGGTTCCCGACCTGGGGCCCAGCCTGGTCCAGCACCTTGGCAATCTTCTGGACCTCTCTATCATCAGGACTGCAACCCAGGAACATGCGTGCAAAGAGCCCCGCCGCGGTGCGCGTTCCGGTCGGCGAACCTCGCACCCCTTCGGCGCTGGGCCTGGCAACCTCACCCAGGCTGCGTTGACCGCCGCCACCCGCCGAGGTGTAGCCCGTGGTCCCATCGGCGGCCAGCGCCCTCTGGTAGTAGGCCAGCACCCTCTCGCGCCACGGCGCTGCTTCCGTCTGGCGTAGGCCGGCCAGCACGCCGGCCTTGTAGGCCATCACCTGGAAGCTGGTGACGTGCGTGTCGTCGCCGGGGCCGTCGTACCCGTAGCCACCGTTCGGACCGCAGTTCTCGAAGACGCACTTCAGCGCTTCTTCGGCCGGCTTTTTGAAGCTGCCGTCGCGGGTCATGCCGTAGACCTCGCAGAGCACCATGGTGGCCACGCCCTGCGAGTAGAACGTGCCCTCGTTGAAGCGCCCGCCTGTCAGTTGGCTACGCAGGAAGTCGAGCCCGCGGCGCACCGTGCTCTGGTAGCGCCCGTTCTTGTGGGTGTAGCCGGCGCCGAGGAAGGCCAGCAGGGCCAGGGCGGTCTCGCCAACCGGATGGGCCTCCATCTCCCAGCTCCCATTCTCCGTCTGGACCTTGGCCAGCCACTTCAGCCCCCGTTCGACCGCCGCCTCCGAGTCAGCGCTCATCCCCTGGTCTCGAGCCCGTGCGCCGCCGCGCTTGCCGGCGCTACGCTGTCCGAAGGGTCCGCTCGCGAACGCCGACGTGGGTGCGGGCGTGGGCTCGTCGACCGGGGTAATGGCCGGCACATCCGCCACCGGCGGTGTCCCCGGGCGAGGCGGGGGGCTCGCCATGGCCGGCGGGGTCTCGGGCGGGGGGGGCGGCGCGGGCAGACCGGGGGTCTCCACTGGCAGCGTGTCCGGGATCGGCTCGGGGTTCGGCTCCGGCGCCGAGGATGCGGTTGCCGCGGGGTTAGTCCCCGAGTTGCCGACGGCTGCATCTGCCGCGGCGTTGGCGCTGCCCTGACCTGGCCCCGCGGCCGCCGCGCCTGCTCCAGGCCCCCGGTCGAAGCGCTCGGCGTAGGGGTTGTCGCCCTTACCATCCTGCCGTCCGCTGCCGCCGCCGTCGCCCGTCCCGCCGGACCCCGAGTAGGGCGGAGGGCTGAGGGAGAAGAGCAGAGCGACCAGCAGAGCCAGGCCGAGGACAGCCGTGACAGCGACGGCGAGGCGGCTGCGTCGCCTGGCGCCTGGGCTTGCGGTCCGTGGGTAGGTCATCGCCATAAACTCAGGCTCTGAGGCGCTGCCGCTGTCGGTATCGTCATTGCGCCTCGCGGTCCTTGCCGCTCTTGAAGGTCAGAGCGCCCTCCCAGGGAATCCAGTTATACTCGAAACCACGCTCGACCACCACGCGCTTGACCAACTGGAACTCGCGGAAAGAGTCCGGGGCGACGTGCAGCACTACCAGGGTGCGCTGCGGCTCCAGCGCCAGCACCTGCCCCAGGGCGCTGGCGAGGCCCTCGGGCCGGACCGGGATGCCCGTGTCATCTTTCAGCCTCACGGTGAACACGCCCGCGCTGTCCGCGACCTCCACCTGGGCGTAGTTCCAGGAGCGCTGGGGGTCGTGGATGCCGTAGAACTTGCCGGCCTTCAGGGCACAGGTCAAGTTCAGTTCCCGGTTGACTTCGTGCAGGGAGGGGACCGAGAAGGTGCGCAGCACGGTCGCGCCGGGGTTGGCCTTGGCCTGCTCGATCTTGCCCTTGGTTTCGGCCAGTTGCCTATGCAGTTTCTCGGCCTCCTCCTGGGCGGCGGCGAGGTGCTCTTCGAGCTGTTTGCGGCGCAGCTCCAACGCGGTCAGGCGCTCTTGGCGCGCGCGGCGGGTCGCGGTCAGGTCCTGGGGCTTGATCTCGGCGGCGCGGCTCTCCAGTTCAACCAGTTGCTGCAGCGTCTGTTGGAGTCCCCGTGCGGTAGCTTTCAGCTCGGTGATCCGGGCCGTCTGGCGCTCGGCTTCCGCCGGGCTGATGCCCTGCCGGGCGCGGGACTCGACGGTGCGGCTGACCCGTTGGTTGATGATGGCCAGCAGCACGGCCATGAAGATGAGACTGCCGAAGGTATTGCACATGGTATCGAGCAGCATCTCCAGGCTGCTCACCCCGCCACCCTCGCCACGGCGCCTGCTCACGGTTGGCTCCTTGGAAAAAGCTCGAGGCTCTCTTCGAGCGCATCATAGCCTACCGCCACACCCGCGCTCCGTAATTCCTGCACCAAGTCCATGGCGTACTTCATGCAGGAGGGCTTGAGTAGCAGGACCAGCTTCGAGCGCGGGTCGCGCGCCGCCAGCGTCTTGGCGTGTTGCACGAAACCGTCTCGGCCGCGCAGGTCAGCGGCAGCAAAGCTCTGGATGGGGCCGGGTCCCTTCTCCGCCCAGAGGGCACAGCGAACCCCCGTCCTGGCGCACTCGGCCAGGATGATCGGCGCGTCCGTCGGCTGGTCTGGACGCAGCCAGACATCGGCCGGCACGTCCCTCTTCTGAGCCTGTATCCTGGCCAGTTCTTCCTGCAAACGCTGCTGCTCCTCGCTGAGCTTGGCGTTGGCGCCCGCGGCGCTGGCCAGGGTGGCTTCGCGGTCGGCCAACTCCTGTCGGAGCCTTGCCTCGGTAGCGATCAGAGCGCGGAGGGCCTCGGCCTCGGTGAGCGGCGACGCAGCGGCGCGGGTTCGTGGCGGCGGCTTCTCGCGCTTGGCCAACTGCTGCCCGAGCTCAGCCAATTCCTGCTCCGCCTGCGTCACCTCGCGGCTCCGGTCCGGGACCCGGCTGGGAGTATCGGACGCGCCCCCGGCACTCTTCGAGGTGGCGATGCGCAACCCTAACAGCAACACCACCAGGATGATGATCCCCGAAACGGAGGTGACGATGTCCTGAAACGAGAACAGGTTCAGCGGGACTTCATCGATCCGGCGTCTTGACATGGTCAGTGCCCTTCGGCCGCGGGTCCCGGCGTCGGCGGCGGGTTCGTATCCAGGAGACGCATCCGCCCGACGATCTGCACCGAACAGAACTCCGAGCACTCATGCAGAAAGTCCTCTTCCCTCTTCATCAGCATGGTGAGCATCAACTGCAAGGTGAGGGCCGCGACCAGGCCGACGAGGGTGGTGTCGAAGGCCACCGAGAGCCCGGCGGTAACGTCTTTCAAGGCGGTGGTAATGTCGGAGACGTCCTGAGACTTCGTCAAGACGCCGCCGAAGCCGCCAATGGCCTGCGACAGGCCGAGGACGGTGCCGATAAAGCCCAGGACCGGCGCCCCCCAGATGAAGCCTTTGATCAGGGAGTAGCTCGAGACCATGCGGTCCTCATCGTTGGCGGCTTGCGTCACCAGGATCTGCGAGACATCGGCGATGTGGCCGATGTTCTTCAGGTTTGACAGGGCCGTCTCGATGCGGTTCAACACCATGAAGTGCTGCGGGTTGTCGACCATGCCATAGATGCGCCGCAGCACCAACGGCGCCGTGCGTGGCGCCAGGATGAAATCCCGCGCCGGTGGGATGATGGGGAGGCGGAGGGCCTGGCGCTGCAGCTTCAGCTTGTGGTACTTGACGTAGAGGATGCCCAACGACCAACAGGTGAATAGCGTGATCCAATACGGAATCGAGCCGCGTTGCAGGAACACGGCGCCCAGGAGCGTCTCGCGGACTGCAAAGAAGCCGACATAGGACAGCGTCCCGACAAACAGGCCGATAACCAGCGGCAGAACCATGCCGGTATCGGTGTAGCGCCCCGCCTTCAAGCCCAGGCGCGCCTCCAGATCCTGCCGACGCCAGCTCAAAACCAGCTCGACCGCCTCCGCTTGGGAGCCGACGCCATCGCCGGGCTGCACGCTGGGTTCGATCATAACCGCGAACTCCTGTTGTCGCCCGGCGCGTTGTGGCGCCTCAGGGCAGGCTGTGATTGCTGGAAGCGTAATCCGCGGGCGTCGGCAGAGGTCCTACCACGCGCGTTTTCGCCACGCGGTCGTGCCAGGTCTGTCGGGTGGGGCTACGGAGGGCGGGCAGCACGCCTGCCAAGGCCGGGAGCACGGACCAGAATTTCATGAAGGCACGCAAGGCGGCGCTGCCGAAATCCAGGGGCGCCCCATCCTCGGTCTCAACCCGGAGGCCAAGCGCGAGTTTTCCCAAGGTTGCCTGCCAGGCGCAGGACTCCAGGATGGCGCTGTAAAGCCAGCCGCTGTAGGCCAGAATGAGCCCGCAGATCAGCTTCTGTGCCGAAGCCCGCCCGCCGCCGGGCAGGCCCAGCGCTTGCAGCAGCAGCCACCCACAGAGACCGACCAGCCCCAACACTAGCAGATCCAGCAGCGCCGCCCCCAGGCGCCGTCCCCACGGCGCCGGGCCCACCCCGGTTGGGTCGAGGCCCCAGGCCGCCTCAGGCAACCCCGACGGCCACTCCGCCGGGGACGGCGTGGGTACGGCGCCGGGGTACGGCACCGCGGGTTGCGGCGCGAGGTCGCCAAGTTCCTCGGCAACCTCGCCAGATGGGGTGCGACGGCCAGTCTGCCCCGAGCGCCCGCGACGGCGCTCTGGCTGGAGCGCCTTGCCCGGACCGGAGGTTTCAGCCAAAGCGGCGTCGGCGACTCCCTGCGGCGAGTCTCTGCCGCCGCACTCCACGGGCTGCTGAGACCCTGCCGCAGCGGGTTCCGCGGCGCGGTCGAGGCGCGGCTTCAGGTCCGGGTGCGTCCCCAGTGCTTGCCACACCTTCCGGTCGCTGGACACTTGGTGCAGGCGGCTGATGCTGCCCGTTTGCCAGCCGCGTTCGATCGTGTCCGGGTCGAAAGGGCCGCTGACCCGTCCCTGCCAGCGCAGGTAGTAGCCCCTCGGCGGGGGTTGCGGCCGTTCCTCAGCAGCGGTTTTGGCGGGTTCCTGCATCAAGGCGTCCCCGTGGTGCGCGGTCCGGCGGGCCAGCAGCCGTATTCGTCGCGTTCGAGGTAGTCGCGCAAGCGCTCCACCTCGACCGCGCGGAAGCGCGCCACCGCGGCGGTCACCTCCGCGGGGCTCTTGTTGGCGCCCCCGGCGAAAAGGGGCTCCCCTGGACGAAACGCTTCGACCGGCAGGGCGGGCTCGAGGGCGCCATCGGCGCCGCGGCGCGCCGCCAGGCGCAGTGCCAGGCGCGACCGATCCTTGGTCTCCCGCAGAACCCACAGCTCGGGAGGCGCCGCCGGAAGCCGCAGCACCCAGGCGCCCTCGCCGGGTAGCAGCCCCCGCCGGCCGGCCCACTGTACGCCGAGGTGCAGGCAGGCATCAGACGCTGCCTGGCGCAGTTGGTACTCCTGGTCGAGCGCGGCCTCCGAGAAGGCGAACTTTTCCAGCAGGTGTTCGATGGCGTTGCGTTCGGCCCGGTAGGGCGCCGAGGCCCGGCACAGCCAGGAGGTCTGCAGATCGAGCTTCTTGGCCTGCTCCTGGAGGTCCCGCAAGCTCTCCGGCAGGCACCAGCGCCCCGCCAGACGCTCGGCATAGCCGATGAAGTCGGTCATCAGGGTCAGAACCACCTGCGGTTCGAGCGCGGCATCGCTGTCATCCGGCGACCGCAGCCGCGCCCACTCGGCATACAGGCGGCCCGTCTGCTGCACCAAAAAGCGCGCCAGATCGGCGTCGGCAAGGGCCTCGTACTGGCCCAGGAAAGTGCGCATGAAAACACAGTGCGGCAGGAGCTTCGGGATGCGGTTGCCGAGGTAGACGACGCTGAGTTCCTCGAAGGCGGGCTCGGTGTCGTCGGGCGCCGGCGTGTAAGCCAGTATCTTCGCGTCCTTGAGGCGGTACGGCGGCGCGGCCTCCCCCGCCGGCCGCGGTTTCTTTGCATGGGCCTCGCAGATCTCACCCAGTGGAATTCCGTAGTAGAGAGGTTCCTTGCGGTTCGCCCAGGCCACCAACGGAGGCGTCTTCAGAATCCCCATTCGAGCGGCTTGCGGTTTTCGGCTGTCATCTGGGTCGGCAGGGGCGAACACGGCCTGCCAGGACCGCACGAAAAGCGCGTTCTCTTGGTAGTCCCCGATCGCCGTCTTCACCGCGGCGCTATTCTGGTCGCGGGAGCGCAGGGACTCCAGCCGTTCGGTAAGCGGCCGATACCAGTAGATATTGCCCTCGGGAATCCCGGCGAGAGACTGCTTGAGTTGCGCCTCTGGCAGCGCGGCCACTTCTCGGGTCCCCGGGTAGGCAGTGATCGCCACCGCGTGCGGCCCCAGCGCGGCCAAGCGGCCCAGTGTCTTGGCGAAGGTCTCATCGCCACAGGTCTCGGAGACTTCTATGGCCGCCTGGAAGTAGCGCTGCAAGGTGGGCGCTTCGCGCAGCGCCAGCAGTGGGCGCCACCGAGCTTCCGTGACCTCTTGGGCGGCCTTCAGGGCGCGGCTGAGCGCTTCGAGGGGCGCCCGGACGTGGTCGGAGACGCGCTCGCTGGTCTTGCGGGTACGCTCGGCTTCGTCTTGCAGGCGAGTGAGCTCCGCCAGGGCTTTCCGGAGTTCATCCGGGTCGATGGTCTGCAGCGCGGGAGTCAGCTCGGCGAGCTTCGCCTGCAATTCGGCGACCCGGTCCAGGAAGGCCTTGTCGAGTTCGGTCTGGCGTTGCACCCGGGCCGTCTGCCACTCGCTGTGCAGGGCATCGCGCTGGTTACGGCACTGGGGCTCAAGGTCGAGGGCGCCGTCCGTCAGCGCTTGGTCGAGATCGTCAAACAGCGTTTTCAACTCAGTATCATCAGGGGTCCAGCCTGCCTCTCGGGCCCGCCGCAGACGGTCGCTGGCCAGGTTGACCCGCTCGCGGTTCGCCTCAATCTGCTGGGCCAGCCGGGTCGTCTGCTCCTCGAGCCCGCGGACCTCGATCCACCTGGCCAGGTGAGGATGCTCCGCGGTCAGCTCCTCCAGTAACTGGCGCGCCTCCTTGACCTGCCGTCGTTCCAACGCCTGCGCCACGCGGAAGCTCCAGCGGGTCGCGCCGCTCCAGGTCACGTAGGCTATCGCTCCGGCCGTCAGCCCGGCGAGCGCCACGACGGCGACCGCGAGCTGCTTGAGGAGTCGTCGCCGCGCCTCGGCTTGGCGGCGCTCATCCTGCTCTGCCAAGGCGCCTCGGACCATGGACGGCAAGTCTGCGGGGACCTCACGATCCAGGGTCAGGAGCTGCTGCCAGAATCCGGTCAGGCCGGGATTCTGGCGGTCTGAGCGCACGATGTCGTACAGCTGTGCCACCAGCTCCTGATGCTCCTTGACGCTCTGCCGCTCACGGTCGCGCTCGGACACCCAGACCCGGGCCATGTCGACCTGCCGCATCATCTCGGGCGGCGCGACAAAGTCGTGGCTGGCAAGAAGCTCATCTATCGTCTCCAGAGCGGCCCGCACCGCGCTCTCGCTGGCCGCGCTCAGCGCTTCGGCAAGCTCTTCGGTGGCGTACTTGAAGACGACCATCCCAAGACTAGCGCGCAGCGTCTCCGCGGGCCCGCGGCAGAGCCAGTCCGGGGCCAGCTCTCGCCGCAAGGCCGTCAGCCGCAGCCGGTCCTGGCTCGCGACAGCCTGCGACACGATGACCGCAAGCTCGTCCAGGCGCTTCGCTTCGGCCTGGCGCAACTCACTCTCCCAGGCGGGGTTCTCGGGCTGCCGCTCATGCAGGCTGCGCAACCAGGTCACCGACGCCTTGTGGTCACGGTCATGGATGGCGATGCGCCGCCGGTCCAGCAGGCCAGCGAGGTCGGTTCCCTGCGCAAAGCCCTCATTCAGATCATCCACCTCGCGGTTGCTGAACGGGGTCGGCACCTCCCAGCCGTTCTGCGCACAGAGGTCGCGCCAGCGCTCGACCTCGGGGAACTCCAGCGCATCCAGCAGTTCGAAGATATGCGTTTCCTTGATGGAACGCACCATCTCGCTGAACTGCCCGGCGCGATAGAGCTTGCAGCACTCTCCCAGCCACTGTTCCGCTCGGCGACAATGCGTGGCGAACTCGGTGGCGACCTCGGCCTGATTGACGCCGCGCGGCACCCGGCCATCGAGGATGCCGCGGATCAGGCCGGCGAGTTGGGCTGGCGTGTTTCTCATGGATGGTTACTGCTGTGGCTTTGTCTGCTGTGCCGTCCCGGCGCTGGCCGGTCACGGTCGACGCACGGCGGTCGGCGACCCGTCTTCGTGCCCTGCCGGGATTCCCCGCAGGAAAGGATTGAGGTCCTCATCCCTGCGGCACGTCACCTCTGTCACTCGAACCTCGATCCAGTTCCCCAGGCGCCGGACCTCCTGCGTCCAGCGTGTCTCCACCTCCGCCAGCCGCTTCTGCAGCCAGACCTGCTGTAACGTATCGCGCTTGTAGTCAAGGAAACACTGCTTGTCCCCCAGCGGCTTCGTCTTCAGCGAGAGTGGCACCCCGCGGTCGTCAGCGAGCAGCGCCTTCTCCAGCTCCGTAGAATTGAGTTGCAGCCACTCCTGGCGCAGGGCCTCGATCTCTGTGTCCAAGCTCTGCGAGTGACCCCGCAAGCGCTGTCGGCCGAGCGCCAACAAGCGCTCGGTGGCGACGCTGGGAGCGACGCCCTGGGCGTCACGCAACTTGCAGAGCCACAACTGCTTCAAAGCGGTCCGACGATAGTTGAAGAAGTGCCCTTCATCCAGCCCGACTCGCTTCTCGTTGTAGCGTCCATACAGAACCCGATCCTCCTCGGCGATCAGCTCGGAGTCACGCTCTTTCGAGGTGTCCAGCAGCGACTCCAGAGCCGCCGCGCTGAGTTTCGCCCAGTGCCCATGCAGACGGTCCAAAGCCGCCGCCAGTCCGTCGGGGGGCGGGAAGGCGCAGAGGCTCTTACGCTCCTCCTGCAAGAGGGGTTCCAAAAGAGCTTTCGTCGTCTTGGCGTAAGTCTCCGCCAGGGCCAGCAGTGCAGCGCTCTGCAGCTCCTTGGCGGTCTGCTCGGAAATGCCCCGCGCCGCGGTTTGCTCATACTCCTTCAGGAAATGCCCGATCTTCCTGTCGAACTGTGGCTGCAGCGAGAAGGCCCGCCGCCACGCCTCGCGCCCGGGCTCCAACGAGCCGACGAAGGACGCCTTTTCCGCTGCCCTCTCCTGGCCCCAGGCCGCCGTCGGAAAGCTGAAGGCGATCTCCGCGGACCACTCCAGGCGGAGGGCCTCGACGCCCTCTTTCCCGGCGTCGGTAAGCGCGTGAAGTGCGGGCTCCGCAACCTCGGCCGGGAAAGCCGCCAGGGCCGGCGTCAGATCAAGCTCAAGCCGCCCCCCGAATCCCGCCTCTCCGGCCTCGGCAGGCGGCACGAAAACCGGGGCCGTGAACCGCAGGGGGAACTCGAGGCAGCGCAGAATGTCCACCGCCCGCCAGGGACCGTTGGGCGCTGCGATAATGGCGAGGGCGAGCGGAGCGCTGCCCGGGCCCGCATACTCCGAACTCAGCTGCCAGCCACGGTCGAAAACATCCAGGCTGCCCTTGGCCCTCTCCCCCGTGAAGGCGTAACTGAAAATCTCCCGGTCAATGCCGCTGGCATCACGGCCACGCATCCTGACCGGCTCGTCCGCCGTCACCGCCGCCGTCACGGGTGCCGGCGCCGACGCCGCGACGAACAGCCGCAGCCGCAGTGCCGTCATGGCCGTCGGCAGGTCGGCGATCCCGGCGCGGCGGAGTGCTTCCTGGATATCCTTCAGACTGTGTTCTTCCGTCTTGACCCTGGAGGCGACCAGAACCACGGGCCCGGGCGGCGGCTCTGGGCTTGGTTTGGGCGGCTCGGCGGGCGGGGTCTCGGCAGCCGCAGGGACAACCGGCGCCAGGGCTGGCTCAGCTTGCTCTACGATCGGCCCCGGCGGCGGTGGCGAAGCCGGCGTCAAGGTCACAGCCGAGGCCGGAGTGGGCCGGTCGAGACCTACCGGATTCTCCGCCGTCGATGCCCGTGGCGCACCGGCGTAGGTCTTCCGGGTGAAGTGGTAAAGGAAGGCAGCGGCAAGCAGGGCCAGGGCCAGAATCACAACCAGCACGAGTCGGGCCACGGTTACGCTTGGCTCGTGCGGCCCCGGTGCCGTCCTTTCCGGCGCTGTCCCGTCCGCGCCAGCCGCCACCGCTGGTTGGCCAGGGGCGGCCTCCTTCTCCACCACCTGCACGCATCTCTGCCGCTGCCCCACCGACACGCGGGTGACCGCGCCAGGGGCCGTGAGCAGCGCGGCCGCGGCCGTGACCTCCGGACGCCAGCTCGCCCAGGTCGGCGCGGCGCCGCTGCGGGCGCACTCAACCAGCTCGTTGCCACTCTCCAGCTCCGGCAAGGGCCCCGCCAGATCGATCCGTAAGTCCGCCGGCCGGAAGCGTGCCTCCTTCAGTCCCCGACTTCCATGGGCGCAGAAACACCAGTTGCACGGTGATTGCAGAAAGGGCCGCTGGTAGTAGGTCGTAAAGGTGACGCGCCAGCGACTCTCGGGGGGCAGCAGGTTGCCCGCGTCAGCCGCCAGCCGCAGGACCTCGTCCGGGCTGCCGGCGAGGGTCTTCTCGGGGTCATAGAGGATCCAGGTCACACTCGCGGGGTCATCCATGAAGCGCGCCGCGAGCTGGCCCGCCCAGCCGGGATCAATCCCCAGGTCCACCCAGCTTTGCGCACGAGCGCTCGCCGCCGCCGCGACGGCAGGCAGGCAGCGCGAGTCTGCGATCAGCCGCGGGGGTTCGTCCCAGCCCCGCCGAAAAGTGGCAGGACAGCGCATGACCGCGGCCGGCCCCGTCGGCGACAGCACCTCGCTCTCGCGGTCCAGTAGCAAATGGTGCGCTAGATAGTTCGACCTGCCGGTAAAATCGAGGGCATGGCAGGCCACGCGGGAGAGCACACTCAGGGCCTGTCCGCCGACAGTCACGCGGTAATGGGAAAACGCCGTCGGGTTCGCGCTCAGGTAGCGGGGGTCCGAGGCGCCAAATACCGGCGAGTAGGTGCTCAGGGCTTCCGCCAACGTCACATAGTTGGGCGGCATGCCCGCCGTGTAGGCCACGGTGCAGTAGCCCTGATCTCCCGACCTCAGGCCGCGTGGCACGGACGTATTGACCAGTTCCTGCGCCATGTTCCCTTGGCTAGATGCTCTCAACGCCCGCGATCCGCGGCAGGCGCAGCCACGTCTCCGTTCCCGGTACCTGCACCGCGTAGCCGCCGTAACACACCGGCACATCCAGGGGCTCAGCACTACCCGGTACCACTACCTTCATGATCCGGCCGTTGACGTGGTACTGCTCCACGCTGAGGGCCTCCCGGTCAGCCGCACGCACAGCCAAAACATCACCCAGACAGGCCAGAATGTAGAGTAGCGGCGCCTCCACCCAGCCCGGATGGATGTCCCGCGGCCGCACCTCCTCGGAGAAACTCTCTACCGTCACCCCAGCCCGGCCCGACTCGCGGTGCCTGCCGGGGCAGTGACCCAGGCCCGAGACCGGGATGTACAACACGTGCCGAGCAAAAGCCTCGGCAGTCTGCACCAGGCGCTGGGCATGCCGACTGAGAAAGCAGCGCACGCGAAACGACATCGCGACCAGCCGGGCCAGGTCCAGCGCGTAGGTGCCATGCTCCTCCGACCAGACCCATGGCTCCACGCTCAAATCGAATTCCGCCGGGAAGACGTCTGCCTTGGAGAGACAGACGATAAACGGCTTCTCGTACAGCCCGCTGGCGCTGACGCCGCGCAGCCGCCGGATGCGGTTGAAGGTCTCATTCAGCAGGTTGTGCTGACTGTACGTCTGCAGTCCGCTCGCCACCGTGCCCCCACCTCGTACCACGGCCCGGCGCAAGCCGACATCCAGGATAGGATCGACCATGAAGACGATGCCACCAGCCCGCGCAATGTGCTCCGTCCCAGGCTCCGCCGCACTGTCATGGTCGGGCTGAAAGTGCTCTCCCGCATTGTCGTAGCAGACCACCAGGCGGGAGCTGTCGTCCGCGGCGGCCTGCGTCTCGCGCTCGAAAGGCTTGACCTTGAAGAGGCAGGGGCGCGGCAGATGCACCTCCTGCCCCCCCAGCATCACGGGCCGGTACTGGTCGCCCCGCAGAGCCGTTTTGTCGATCTTCTGCGGAGCATCCTCGTCCACCGCCAGAAACAGCGCTTCCTCGTAGCGGCTCAGCCAGTCATTCGCCCGTACGTCCAGGTCCAGGAATTCGCAGCCGAACTTGGCCGGCATCAGCTCTTTCAGACGCCAACTCATGGCCGCCAGGAAGTACGACTTACCGCTGCCGCTGGCGCCGACGATGGAAAGGAAGAAGGTGCGTGCCGTACGCAAGCTCGCCGACAGCACCAGATGGCAACGCGGACAGGCCCATTCGCGGCACTCGACGCCGTCTGGATCGATGGGGTTGCCATGGCCGGTGAACCGGGTCGGCAGAAAGCGCCGATACTCCGTGCGTCCCAGCACCGGATCGCCTTGCAGACTCCCGCTGCGCGCCACCGCCAGCATGTCCTTCAGCCCGAACTCCCACCAGCAATGCGGGCAGGTGATCTCGCCGCCCTCTGGGTTCGGCGTCCATCCGGTCTCGCCGTACTCGCCGTTGCCGAGTTCGACCTCGGGCAGGCGCCTTGCCTCGGGCAGGGGCTCGCGGACGGGTTCAGCCACCTGAGGCGTCCGCAGCGCCCGCTGCTTGCGCTTGGCGTCGGCCACCGTCTCGAAGCCCAGCCAAAACGTGAAGCTCCCAGCGCTGAACGTGCCCCCCAAACGACTCTGCACAACCGCGCTGCTGACGGCCTGGCCGTCCAGGGTCAGCGCCTCGGTGCCGCTGACATCCCTCACGGCCAGGTCATGACCCTTGGCGGTGATCTCCACCTGCGTCGGCGCCAGCCCGGCAGCGCTAATCGCAATGTCACAATCCGCCGAACTGCCGATCAGGACGGGGAAACTCTGCAGCAGAATCACCCCATCCATTCCGCTCAGGGGAACGAAGAACCAGTGTCGCTCGTCGGACACACTCATGCTGGACTCTCTGCACCCGACCCAGGACCGTGCCACAACCCCACCGCAACCCCGTGTGCGGCCACCGTTCCGTCGTGCCCGGAAGGCAACCAACAGAGACGCTCAAGGTAGCACCGACGCCAGGGCACTACAATCCGCGGAGCGCGTCCGGCAGGGCTGTTTCAAGAAACGACCGCCGTCGTCCCGTCGGCAGCGAAAGCGGCGTCGACGGGCCGCGTCCGCGGCC